>JBOIFZ010000496.1:0-4549 GCA_050741735.1 Burkholderiales bacterium | reverse complement strand
AGGCGCGAGTCCTTGACAGTGGCGGGGGCCGGTGGAACGTGGAGCAGGGATCGCCGCAGAGCGGAAGAGGGGCCCCGAACGTTTTCTGTTCGGGGATCTGACCTCGGAGGCGATCGAGGGCGGCGGGCGATCCCTTTTGCGTCTGATCTCAGGTCGCATCCCCAAGTAAAGTTGGGGCCCCTGCTCCGCCTCGACAGCCGCCCCGCTTACGGGGATGCGACTGTGCAACCGGCCAATAGCGTGTCGGCCACCGGCCTTACGCGTGTCTCCGCGGTCAGATCCCCAAAGGGGCTCCTCTTCCGCGCTCCGACACGCACGGCGAGGACTCGTAACACCGCATGGCGCCGATTCTCGCCGGGTTTTCAACCACGATTTAGCGGAATAGGACACTAAAGTTCGACGCGGGTACCGAGCTCGACCACGCGATTGGCGGGAATCCTGAAAAATGTCGTGGCGCTTGCGGCATTGCGCGACATGAGGGCAAATAGATTCTCGCGCCACAGCGCCATGCCAGGCCCGACTTTCGGGATCAACGTCTGCCGGCTCACGAAGAATGAAGTTTCCATCATCTCGAACTTCAGTCCCTTCGCGGCAGCCAGCTCGAGCGCGCGCGGCACGTCCGGTTCGTCCTTGAAGCCGTAGTGTGCAATGACCCGGTAGAAATCGCCGCCAAGCGGCACGATCTCGATGCGCTCCCCGTCGGGGACGTGAGGGATGTCGCGCGTGTGAACGGTGAGCAGCACGATGCGCTCGTGCAGCACCTTGTTGTGGTTGAGGTTGTGCAGCAGCGCATGCGGCACGCCTTCGGCCGCTGCGGTCAGGAACACCGAAGTGCCGGACACACGGGTCGGCGGATGTGCAGTCACGCTCTGAATGAACGGTTCAATCGGTATCGCTCCGGGAGCCAGGCGCTCCATCAGGAGTTGGCGACCACGCTTCCAGGTGGACAGCAGCGCGAACAGCAGGATTGCGACGACGATCGGGAACCAGCCGCCGTGAAAGAGTTTGATCGCGTTGGCGCTGAAAAATGACAAATCGATGGTAACAAAGGTCAACAGGAGCGGTAGTGCAACCCATAGCGGCCACTTCCACAATTTGCGTACCAGGACGAAGGCGAGGATGGTGTCGATGGCCATCGTGCCGGTTACCGCTATACCGTACGCCCCCGCGAGATTACTCGAGGAGCCGAAGCCGAGCACCAACCCGATAACCGCCGCCAGCAGGGTCCAGTTGATCCAGGGCAAATAAACCTGACCGATTTCGCTTTCCGACGTGTGTGTCACTTCCAGGCGCGGGCAGTAGCCGAGCTGGATTGCCTGGCGTGTCAGCGAGTACGTCCCCGATATGACCGCCTGCGACGCGATTACGGTTGCCATGGTTGCCAGTATCACCATCGGGAACAGCGCCCACTCCGGAGCCATGCGATAAAACGGGTGCGCGAGGGCGGCCGGGTTATGAAGGATCAATGCGCCCTGACCGAAGTAATTGAGCAACAGCGCCGGCATGACGTAGGCACCCCAGGCGAGGCGGATCGGCTTCTTGCCGAAGTGGCCCATGTCCGCATACAACGCTTCGGTGCCGGTGATCGCCAGTACGACTGCGCCAAGTACCAGGAAGCCGCCCCAGGCATTCTCGGCAAAGAACCGTACTGCGTAGCCGGGCGAAACCGCAACGAGCACACCGGGGTACTCAATGATGTTGATGATGCCGAGCAGGGCCAGCACCGCGAACCAAACGGCCGTGATCGGACCGAACAACGCTCCGACCATCTCGGTGCCTTTCTGCTGAAACAGAAACAGTCCGATCAAAATCACGATCGTGATCGGGATGACGAAAGGTTGCAACGCGGGCGTGGCAACTTCCAGGCCTTCCACCGCCGACAGCACCGAGATTGCCGGTGTGATAATGCCATCCCCGTAAAACAGCGCGGCACCGAAAAGCCCGAGCGTCATCAGCAGCCAGCGGCCGCGGGTACCGCTGGCGGTGGCACGCAGAACCAGGGCCAGCAGGGCCATGATGCCGCCTTCGCCGCGGTTGTCGGCGCGCATCATGAACACCACATATTTGAGCGTGACGACGATGACGAGCGCCCAGAATACCAGCGACAGCACGCCGAGCACGTTGTCATAGTTGGCGGCCACAGGGTGGGTGCCGCTGAACGCCTCCTTCATTGTGTACAGGGGGCTGGTGCCGATGTCGCCAAAGACCACCCCGATGGCCGCCACAGCCAGAGTAAATACGTCTGGTTTCCCGTCGTTTGCGGAAGCGGATCGCATCAAGGTCCTGCGCGGAAAGATCGGTGCAGGAAACAGGAACACGAGAGCTCGCGATGGCTCGCCGGCAACGCCTGCTTGCGACTCATGGTTTCGTTTTTTTTCGTCCGCCGGGGGCCGAGACGCTGGGGGCCATCGGTTATCATCGCCAAACGATTTTCAAGGCCGGCCGCGAAGGGACCGGGCCTTGATGTGGCGCAACATTCTATACCCCGGAGCGGACCGTGACCAAACAGGCAATCAGCACCAAGGACGCCCCCCAGGCGATCGGTACCTATTCCCAGGCCGTGCAGGCGGGCGGCACGATTTACCTGTCCGGCCAGATCGGCCTCGATCCGGCGACCATGCAAGTGGTCGAGGGGATCGACGCGCAGATCCATCGCGTGTTCGGGAATTTGCGGGCGGTGGCCGCCGCATCCGGTGCGAGCCTCGACGACGTGGTGAAAGTCACCGTGTTCCTTACCGACCTCGCCAACTTCGCGCGTTTGAACGAGATCATGGCGCAGTACTTCAGGCAGCCGTTTCCGGCACGCTCCGCGGTCGGCGTTTCCCAGTTGCCGCGCGGCGCGCTGGTGGAGATCGAGGCGATACTGGTGAAGCCGTAAGGCGCGAGGCGTGAGGCGAGAGGCAAGAGGCTAGAGGCTAGAGGCGAGGAGGATGACCTCCTGCCGGACATGGAGCAGCGTTCGAAGTGAAATCCCAAGAGGCGCAGAACGGCAAGAAGACACCCAAGCGCCGGCGAGCCGCGCCAATTGCGGCGGACAATCCCGCGAAGCAGGAGAGTGCGAATTCCTCTCGCCTCTTGCCTCTTGCCTCTCGCCCGCAAGTCCACGCCTCTCTTGCATTTGCCACCCCCGCGGTGCGCGACAGGCTGGCGCGGCTCGGCATCTTTCAACTCTCCGATCTGGTGTTGCACCTGCCATTGCGCTACGAGGACGAGACCCGCATCGTTTCGATCCACGACGCGCTTTCGGGGGACACTGTACAGATCGAGGGCACGGTGGTGAAGACCGAGGTCAAATTCCGTCCGGGCCGGCAACTCGTTTCCGAGGTCGATGACGGCAGCAGCAGGCTGATGATGCGGTTCTTCAATTTCTACCCGAGCCAGCAGAAGGCGCTCGCTCCGGGTGCACGCGTACGCGTGATGGGGGAAATCCGCCAGGGTTTCTTCGGTGCGGAGATGGTGCATCCGCGCTTGCGCGTGCTGCGCGGGGAAGTGCCGTTGCCGCAGGCCTTGACCCCCATCTATCCGACCACTGCGGGCCTGGGCCAGGACACGCTGCGCAAGCTTGCCGCGCGCGCACTCGAGCGCGCCGACCTCGAGGACACGCTGCCGGAACCGGTCCGGAGAAAGCTCGGAATCCCGCCGTTCGCGGATGCGGTCCATGTGTTGCACACCCCGACGCCCGATGTCGACGCCCAGGCGCTGGTCGAGCACGCCCATCCGGCCTGGCGCAGGGTCAAGTTCGACGAGTTGCTGGCGCAGCAATTGTCGATGCGATTGCATCGCGACCGCCGCAACCGCGTGCGCGCGCATCCTCTTTTGCAGCATTCGGGCTTGTCGAAGCGCCTGCTGGCGTCGTTGCCGTTCCGGCTCACCCGCGCACAGGCGCGCACGCTCAACGAGATCCGCAGCGATCTCGCGCGGCCGCATCCGATGCAGCGTTTGCTGCAGGGTGATGTCGGCAGCGGCAAGACCATCGTGGCTGCGCTCGCGGCATTGCAGGCAATCGAGAGCGGCTATCAGGCAGTGGTGATGGCGCCTACCGAGATCCTCGCCGAGCAGCACTATCGGAAATTCTCCTTGTGGCTGGAGCCGCTGGGAATCGAAACGGCGTGGCTGACGGGCAGCCTGAAAAAGAAGGAACGCGACAAAGTGCTCGCGGCGATCGAAGCAGGCAAGGCCCGTCTCGCGGTTGGAACCCATGCACTGTTCCAGGAAGAGGTCGTATTCGAAAAACTGGGGCTGGCCATCGTCGACGAGCAGCACCGTTTCGGCGTGCACCAGCGTCTGGCGCTGCGTATGAAGGGCAGCCGCGCCGACCAGGACCAGGCGTTGCAGCCGCACCAGTTGATGATAAGCGCCACGCCGATTCCGCGCACGCTGGCGATGAGTTTCTACGCCGACCTCGATGTCTCGGTGATCGAAGAGATGCCGCCGGGCCGAACGCTGGTGGTGACCAAACTGTTGTCCGAAACGCGCAGGGACGAGGTGCTCCGGCGGGTGCGCGGCGCCTGTCTATCGGGTAGGCAGGCCTACTGGGTGTGCCCGCTGA
>JBOIFZ010000495.1:0-2293 GCA_050741735.1 Burkholderiales bacterium | reverse complement strand
TTATGGCTGCGCCCCAGGTCAGCGTCCGTGCCGCCGACTGGAACGTCGATCGGGGCGCGTTACGGGCCGTGCGCGAGCAGGCCGTGCCTATCGAGCTGGAGTGGGACGAATTCGATTCGCTGTGCCAGCACGTCGTCGCCGAAGCCGCGGGCCAGGCGATCGGCACCGGACGCCTGCTGCCGGACGGACACATCGGCCGCATGGCGGTACTGGAGTCGTGGCGCGGGCGGGGCGTGGGCAGCGCATTGCTCGAAGCGTTGCTGCGATTGGCGCGCGATCGCGGCATCCGGCGGGTGCGGCTCAATGCGCAGTCCCGTTCGATGGCGTTCTACCGGCGCCACGGCTTTGTCGCGGAAGGAGAGGAATTCATCGAGGCCGGCATTCCGCACCGCTCAATGTGGCGCGATGTCTAACTGAATGACGCGACCGGCGAGAGAACTGGCGCGACCGTGAAGTGAAAATGGCGGTCCTCAAGCAGTTCTGCGCCGGCGCCGAATGAGCGCTCGCGCAATCTCGACTCGCCGCCGTTTTCAATCAGCAGCACCGAGGAGGCCCGGGTACCGTAGCCAGGCGCGCGGATGAAAGCCGAGGACAGCAACTTCTCCCAATTACGGCTGACGCCGGTTTCGGGCAAGGCGTCGTCAGCGGCGGGTCGGCGGTCGGCGAGCAACGCCAGCAGCGGCTCGGTCGGATCCTCCGGATTGCCGCCGAGCACCGCCTGCATTTGGCTCTTGCCGCGCTCTACTTTCGGCCAGGGCGTGTCCAGCTGGTGATTGCTCAGGCCGTAGATTCCCGGCTCGAGCACTTGCGGCCGCGCGCCGCGGTTGGAAACGTAATGCACCCCTTCGGAATCGCCGACCAGGAGATTGAAGCCATGGTATTCGGCCCCTGCGCTGGCTACTGCAGCAGCATAGGAGGCTGCGGATGAACCTTCCAGCAGATAGCGTGCCACCAGTTCCCCACGCGAGCGTGATCCGGTCTCGGGGCGAGAGCCGTCACGGTAATTGGTGACTGCCGCCCAGCGGCGGTCGCGCGTCAGGCCCAACCAGGTTCCGCCTTTTTCCAGATCGCGGCCGGCGAGAACGTGCGGCGCATCCGTCCAGTAACTGGCGGGCTCGGTCGGCCGCGCGAAGAACTCGTCGCGATTTGCGGCAAGCACCAGCACGTGTCCGGGAACGGCCCGATGCGCAAGCAGGATCAGGCACATGGTTCTTCGAAGCACTCGGTATGGCGCCGGCTGCCGGGCGCGAGAAAGTCTTCAAGCTTCATTGCGGCGATCAGGCTATCAAGCTCCGCTTCGAATGCCGGTGCATCGTTCACACCTTCGTAGACTTCCATCCACAATCCCGGTTCGTCGCGTTTGGTCAGCAGCCGGCCGCGGACGCCGCTGCGCACCAGCAGTTCGGACTGCATGCCGCGCACCGCAACCCCGGCCTGTTGCGGCTGCGTCACGCGGTAGTAGACGTAATAATAGAGTGCCACGATTCAGCGTGCGCCTGGATTCACTGTGCCCGGCGTGCTCCGGTTAGTTGCGAAATTCTCACCCCCGGGCCATCGGCGCTGCGCAGCCTCAATTGGTCGCCATCCACGTCGGTTTGGACCACCGCCAGCAGGTCGGCACCGTCATCCGGCGCCGGGGCGGCATTCACCACCATACCGCGGGACCGTCCGTCTGCGCTAAACAGCGCATCTGCGGCGGCCGCCAGGCCTTCGCTGTGGCCGAAGCACAAAACGCGTTTGACTTCACCCAGGTAATGCGTGCGTGCGACGATTTCCTGCCCTGGATAACAGCCTTTCTGGAAATCGACGCCGCCGATGGCGTCCAGCGCCACCATTTGCGGCACAAACTGCTCCCCGGTGGCGGCGGTGATCCAGGGGATGCCGGCACGGATCTGCAGCCAGTTCCAGCAGTCCATTCCGGCCGCGGTGGACTGACGGGCAAGCACGTCCCAGAGCCCGGCCATATCCGGCTGTGGCGCAATCGCCAGAAACGCGCCTCCGGGCAGGCGCAACAGCGTGGCGCCCGGGTACTGGACCGATTCGAGCGGCAGGCGCGGGGGCTCGCCCACGGATTGCCGCAGCAGTCCTGCCCCATCCGGGCCGGCGACGCCGATGGCGCGCAGCGCGGTTTCGCGCTCAACTTCTACCCGGGCCCGCAGTACAAACTTGCGCAATCGCTCGGCCAGCACTGCGCACCGATCGGCGGGCAGATGCATCAGGTAAGCTTGCGGCGTGCGCATCAGCAGAAAATCGGCGATCAAGCGGCCCTTGGGCGTGCAGTAGCCGCCGTAGC
>JBOIFZ010000494.1:0-3150 GCA_050741735.1 Burkholderiales bacterium | reverse complement strand
GTCTTCGGCACGAGATAGTTGAGGATCGGTATGCCCTCGTGCATCGCGTCTTCCTTTTCCCAGGGCGAGGCCTTCATCTCCTCGAAGCCGCTGCGCACGATCACCTTGACGTCCTCGCCGCCGAGGCGCCGCGAGGTGCGGCAGCAATCCATCGCGGTATTGCCGCCGCCGAGCACGATCACGCGCTTGCCGATCCTGTCGGTGTGGCCGAAGGAAACACTCGCCAGCCAGTCGATGCCGACGTGTATGTTCTTCGCCGCTTCCCTGCGTCCGGGAACGTCCAGATCGCGCCCGCGCGGCGCGCCGGTGCCGACGAAAATCGCGTCGTAACCTTCGGCAAGCAGGGATTTCATGCTGTCCACCCCGCGGCCAAGCCGGACTTCCACGCCCATGTCGAGGACATAGCCCACTTCCTCGTCGATCACCGACTCTGGGAGCCGGAAGCGCGGGATCTGGGTGCGGATCATGCCTCCGGCCCGGGCGTCCGAGTCGTACACGACCACGTGATACCCAAGCGGCACCAGGTCGCGCGCCACCGTAAGCGAGGCCGGACCGGCGCCGATGCAGGCGATGCGTCTGCCGTTTTTCTTCTCCGGCGCCTTCGGCAGTCGCGGACGGATGTCGTCCTTGTTATCGGCTGCGACGCGCTTCAGACGGCAGATGGCGACCGGTTCGGGTTTCTCGCCGTTACTCTGCTCCACGCGCCCGCGCCTGCAGGCCGGTTCGCACGGACGATCGCAGGTGCGTCCGAGGATTCCGGGGAAGACGTTGGATTCCCAGTTGACCATGTAGGCGTCGCTGTGACGCCCGGCGGCGATCATCCGGATGTATTCGGGGACGGGGGTATGGGCAGGACACGCCCATTGACAATCCACGACCTTGTGGAAATAGTCGGGTACAGCAATATCCGTGGGCTTCAAAAGGTACACCTCCGGTTGGGCGCTTGGCTGCTTGGTTTTTTCGCCCGGCCGAGATCCGACGGGACTGGACCCATTCCAGAAGCGGGTCTCGTGCTGCCCAATTGGCTCGCATTGTAACGCCTTGTTACGCGATCGGGAATGGCGAAGCAGGTGCGAGGCACGAGGTTCGAGGTGCGAGGGGCGAGGTTTGAGGTTCGAGGTGGAAGGCGTAAACGGTGAACAGTGAATGGCGAGGGCGCAGCCTCGCCCTTGATACCTCGAACCTCGTACCTCAAACCTCGCACCTAGTCTAAAACGTGCGACACCAGCCCATCCGCCAGCTTCGGCTCGAACCATGTGGACTTGGGTGGCATCACTTCGCCCGCATCGGCTACCGCCATCAGGTCTTCCATGCGGGTCGGGAAAAGGGAGAACGCTGCGGCCATTTCGCCGCTGTCCACGCGCTTCTCCAGCTCGGGAAGGCCGCGAATGCCGCCGACGAAGCCTGTGCGCTTGTCGCGACGCGGATCGGAGATGCCGAGGATCGGACCCAGCACATGATCGGCAAGCAGGCTTACGTCGAGCCGTTCCACCGGATCCTGCGAGGAAACCAGCGCGGGATGGATGTTCAGCCGGTACCACTGGCCGAACAGGTAGAGCCCGAACTCGCCGGGCTTGCCGGGCATCACCGCGACGGTGGCAGCGTGGATCGCGAAGCTCCTGCCCAGCCTCGATACGAACTCCTGCCGGCTCAGGCCGTTAAGATCGGTGACCACGCGGTTGTACGGCAAGATGCGCATCTGGTGATGCGGGAGCGCCACCGTCAGGAAATGGTTGTAGCTCTTCGTGCCGGTGTGCTTCGGGTTGGCGGCGCGGCGCGCGGCGGCCACGCGCGAAGCCGCCGCGGAACGGTGATGGCCGTCGGCGATGTAGAGCGCAGGCAAGGCATCGAACGCGCTGGTAAAGCGGTCGAGCATGGCGCGATCGTCGATGCGCCACAGCGTATGGCGTACGCGGGTATCCGCGGTCACTTCCGCAACCGGCGCACCGGCGGCCGCCTGCGCGAGCAAGGCGTCGACATCAGGCGCGTGCGGGTACGCCATCAGCACCGGCCCGGTCTGCGCGTTCAGTGCTTCGATCTGGCGCACCCGGTCGTCTTCCTTGTCGGGCTGGGTGAACTCGTGCCTGCGGATGCGGTTGGCGTCGTAGTCGGCCACCGACGCAGCAGCGACGATGCCGGTCTGCACCAACTCGCCCATGACCAGCCGATAAGCGTAGTAGCAAGGATCGGGGTCGCGTATTAGCACCTTTTCCGCCAGCATCCGCCGCAGGTTCTCGGCCGCCTTCGCGTACACCTCTGGCGAGTACGGATTGGTGCCGACCGGCAGGTCGATCTCGGCCTTGGAGATGTGCAGGAAACTCCACGGATTGCCGGAAGCGCGGGCGCGCGCCTCCTCGGTCGAAAGCACGTCGTAAGGCGGCGCCGCGACATCCGCGGCGCGTCCCGGCGCCGGCCGCAGGCCGGTGAAAGGTCGAATCAGATGCAACTCGCGCTCCTTGAGAAAAACAAATTCATCAGACTATGCCGGACGGATTGCCCGCCGACAAACCGATACGGCCGCGCCTGCGATTCAAATCAGTCCCAATCGCGCCAGCTCGGTACGCAATGGCTTCGGGCCGGTGAAATGCAGTGCGTGCAGGCCCGCGTTCCTCCCCGCCGCGACGTTGCGCGGGCTGTCGTCGATGAATAGGGTGCGGGCCGGATAGAGCCGGCAACGCTCGATGGTCAGCGCAAAGATGCGCGGGTCCGGCTTCGCCAGCTTCACTTCGCCGGACACTACGATGTCCTCGAACCAATCCAGAAACCCAAACTTTGCGCGCGCGACCGGAAACGTTTCCGCGGACCAGTTGGTCAGCGCATACAGCCGATGCCCTCGCTGCCGCAGCTCGCCGAGGATGGCTACACTTTCGGCGATCGGTTCGCGCAGCATCTTGGTCCAGTCGTCTTTCCACAAAGCAATCAATTCCGCGTGCCGCGGGTGATCGCGGATGCGCTCGGCCACCGCCTCGGAAAACGGCTTGCCGGCGTCGATCTGATGATTCCATTCAGGCGGCACTATCTCGGCGAGGAAGCGCTCCATCGCCGCTTCGTCGCCGCCAAACAGCGGCCGGTACAGATAACGCGGGTTCCAGTCGATCAGCACCGCGCCCAGGTCGAAAAGCACGGTATCCACATCAACCCTTCATCGCT
>JBOIFZ010000493.1:0-4938 GCA_050741735.1 Burkholderiales bacterium | reverse complement strand
CCGAGCAGCGTGAACGAGGCGATCAGCGCCGGCGAAAGAATTCCGGCCGCCGATTCGATCTGCGCGATCTGGGTGCCGGCATTCACGTACACGATGGTGCCCGCGAGCATCCCGAGCTGGCTTACCCAGTAGAAGGTCCGGGTCTTGATGGAGGTGAGCCCCATCACGAGGTTGATGACGAAGAAGGGAAAGGCCGGGACCAGGCGCAAGGTAAACAGATAGAACGCGCCGTCCTTGTCGATGCCGGTGTTGATCGCTTTCAGTTTGTCGCCGAACTTCGCTTGAACCGAGTGGCGCAGCAGGAAGCGCGAGGCGAGGAATGCAAGCGTCGCGCCGATGCTGGAGGCGAAGGAGACGAACACCGTGCCCCACAGCAGGCCGAAGATGGCCCCCGCGGCAAGCGTCAGAATGGTTGCGCCGGGCAGTGACAGGCCGGTTGCCGCGACATATATGAGGAAGAACGCCGCCACAGTCTGCGGCGGATTGGCGCGATACAATTCTTCGATGGCCGCCTGTTGCGACTTGAGGTAAGGCAGGCTGAAGTACTGCCCGAAGTCGAAAGCGATGAACGCCGCAACCAGCGCGGCGATCAACACGATCAACAGAAATTTGCCCTTGGTCACCGCAAGACCCCCTTTTGTTGTTCCCGCATGCCCGGCGCCTGGTCGGGTGAGCGCGCCGAAACTGACACGATGCGCCGGTGGCGCTCGACCCTGCGCGTGCGCGATATACGTCCGGACGCAGCGTCCGGATGCGAATTCACGATCCGGCTCGCAGACGACGCTTTGTCCAGGCGATTGTACACGCGCGTCCGCGGCCGTTACGATGTGCGGCATGATGCGGATTCGATACCGAATTCGGGACCGGATGCCTCCGCTGCGCGGCAGGACCTGCGTGGTCGCGGTATTTGTGCTGGCGTTGGCGACCGGCTGCGCGACGCTGCAGGATCCGATCCGCGCGAACCTGTCGGACGCAAACGAGGCCGTCGCGCAGTGCGCCGCGTGGTACCGTGCCACGGATCAGCGCATCGACCAGGCCGGCGTGCGCGATGGCGGCGAATATCGCATCCCCGGTTTCCCCTACCTGCGCGCCGATCGCTTCAACGCTTCATTCCGCAACGATGCGCTTGCGGGCGACGACTTGTTCCAGGCGTGGACGGGGCGATTGCTTGGCCTCGAGGCCGGGGCGCGAGCGGCGGAACTGCGCAACCTGCCTGCCGGTTCGCTCGAGAACCTGGGTGCGGACCGCGCACAAGCCGGGGAAAGGACACAGGCTTGCGCGGCAACGCTGGCAGAGCACGACTTTGCCGTGCCGGAAATGCGCAGGCTGCTGGCCGAGCGAGTGCGTGTACCGGACGACTATGTAACCTGGCAGAGGGCGTTGGGCTTGTATGCCGTCACCCGGATTCCGTTCTGGTACGGCGTCGATGCCTGGCAAAAGGAAGCGGCCGAGACGATGCGCCGCTCGAAGGAAGGCATGCGCGAGCCGGCGACGCTTTCGCGTTACGTGCCGGCGGGTGCGGACGGCACGCAAACGGCGAAGACAATCCTTGCGGGCGCGCGCCGCGATCCGTTGGGGATCCCGCAACTTTCCGCTGAGCAACAGGAGGCGCTGTTCGCCGCGTTTGCGCCGGTCATCGAAGTCGAGACCAGTGGCGACTACGATCGCATCGGCGCGCTTGCCTGGGGCGAGGGCGAGCGTTTGGTAGTGGACGCTTCGCGGCCGGTGGTCTACCGGAAGCTTGCGTTTACCCGCAATGGCGGTGAAACGCTGGTGCAGCTTGTCTATCTGGCCTGGTTCAGCGAGCGTCCGCACGCGAAGTCGCTGGACCTGCTGGCGGGCCGGCTCGACGGCATCTTCTGGCGGGTCACGCTGTCCGTTCAGGGCGATCCGCTCGTTTACGACACAATCCATCCCTGCGGCTGCTTCCACATGTTCTTCCCGGTTCCGGGAGTGGAACCGTTGCCGCCGCCGGAAAGCGGCATCGAGTGGGCCTTCGTGCCGGATCGGGCACCGCAACTTTCGGACGGGGCGCGCGTGGTATTGCGCCTGGCAACGCGCACCCATTACCTGGTGGACATCGCAGCCGATGGCGGTGGCGCCGGCCTGACCTACGATTTCGCCGATTACGACGAACTGCGCTCGATGCCTGCCGGCGCGGGAAAACGCCGCAGCGCCTTCCGGCCGGACGCCCTGGTGCCGGGTACCGAACGGGGCGAGCGCGTTTTTTACTGGCCCATGGGGGTGCCCAGTGCCGGCGCCATGCGCCAGTGGGGACACCATGCAACGGCCTTCGTCGGGCGCCGCCACTTCGACGACGTCGATCTGATCGAGCGGCGTTTTCGGCTCCTGCCGCCGTAGTTCTGCGTTCGGACGCAGACAGCGAGCGCTGCACGCGCAATTCTTGGTACCATCCGTCTTATCTCTGGCGCCGGGCAAGACCCGGCGCATTCCGGTCGTACGAATCCATGAGAGGAAAAAATGAGCCGCGCCTTCGTAAAGGACGACAACGAAGACCTGCCCAGCCAAGAATTGCCGGAGCGTCCGGTCAGTTCCGAGCCGAACTACGTCACGCCGGCGGGCCTCGCGAAACTGCGCAGCAAGGTCGAAGAGCTGCACGACGAACATGTGCGCCTGAAAGGGGCGGAGGAAGACTTCGACCGGCCCCGGCTCGCGGAGATCGAGCGCGACCTGCGCTACTACCAGGCGCGGCTGGAAGCAGCCGTCCTGGTCGACGTTTCCAAACAGCCCAGGGACGAAGTGCATTTCGGCGCCAGCGTCAAGACCGAGGACCGGGGCGGTGCCGTGCGTTCCATAGCGATTGTCGGCGAGGACGAGGCGGACGCAGCCCATGGCCGTGTCAGCTGGCAGTCGCCGCTGGCGAAAGCGCTGATGGGCGCAAAAGTAGGCGATACCGTTACCTGGCACCGCCCCGCCGGCTCCACCACGCTCAAGGTGCTGGAAATTCACTACCCGCGCACGTAGTCGCGCGTTTGTCAGCCTGGTTCGAAGCCGGGCTCGGGCTCAAGTCAGCGCGCCCCGAGTCGGCGCAACCGGCCCGATCCGCGTTGTTCTAAGTAGTCCGAGGTCATCAACCCGCGCATTCCGTCCGGGCTCAACCGCGGCAGCCGTCCGTTCAGGGGCGGCTTTGACGAGGAGGGGAAAATGGGCGAATTCTCACGTCGCAAAGCGCTTGGGGCGATGGGTGCGGCGGCTGTCTCCAGCGCCGCAAGCGCGTTGATCGGGCCGCGTCGCGCGCGCGCAGCCGATCTGAGTTACCAGCCGGAAAAAGGCGCGGAACTCAGGGTGCTGCGCTGGAAACGCTTCGTCCAGGGCGACGAAGACCAATGGCTCGCCAATACCGAAAAGTTCTTCACGGCCACTGGCGTGAAAGTGCGGGTGGATTCCGAGAACTTCGAGGACATCCGGCCGAAAGCAGCGGTGGCGGCCAACGTCGGCAGCGGGCCCGACATCGTACTCGGCTGGTTCGACGATCCGCACCAATATGCGGACAAGCTGCTCGATCTCACCGAACTGGCCGACTACCTCGGCGCGAAGTACGGCGGTTGGTACGACGTGGTCAGGCGCTTCTGCATCCGCGACGGCAAGTGGATCGCCATCGGGTTGGGATTTCTCGGCGGCTGCCTGGTTTACCGCGAAAGCATGGTCAAGGCGGCAGGTTTTGACAAAGTGCCGCACGACACGCAGGGTTTCCTCAGGCTGTGCCAGGCACTGAAGAAGAGGGGGACGCCTTGCGGATTTGCGCTAGGCAACGCTGTGGGCGACGCCAACGCCTGGACCCACTGGGCGCTGTGGGCCCACGGTGGCAGAATGGTGGACGAGAACAATCGCGTCGTCATCAACTCGAAGGAAACGGCCGCCGCGTTGGAGTATGCAGCGGCGCTGTACCAGACCTTCATTCCAGGAACGCTTTCGTGGCTGGATCCGAACAACAACAAGGCATTCCTGTCCGGCGACATCAGCCTGACGCTCAACGGGGTGTCTATTTACTACGCGGTGAGGACATCGAAGGATCCGGGCGTGCAGAAGCTGCTGTCCGACGTCCAGCACGTGAACATGCCGATCGGACCGGTCGGCCATGCCACCGAACTCAATACTTTCAGCCCGATGTTCGTATTCAAGTACACGAAGTATCCGAATGCGGCAAAGGAATACCTGCGGTTCATGATGGAACGCAGCCAGTACGAGGCTTGGCAGACGGCCTCGTTGGGTTTTGTCGCGCAGCCACTCAAGGCTTACGCCGATACGCAGGTTTGGAAGAGCGATCCGAAATTGTTGCCGTACCGCAACGTTCCGGGGCTGACGCGCGACAACGGTTACGCCGGAACGCTCGGCGCGGCGTCGGCGGGCGCCATGGCCGATTACATTGTGGTCAACATGTTCGCACAGGCGGCATCCGGTGCGTCCAGCATAAAATCCGCAATGGAACAGGCGGAAAGCCGCGCCAAGCGCTACTACCGTTGAACTGAACCACAGAGACACAGAGGCACAGAGAACTTCAAAACCATTTAACACGAAGGGCACGAAGGAAAAACAAAAACGCACGAAGGAAATCTGATCAAAGAAATGACAGGTCATGCATAGTAGAACCAGCGACGGTCTTGGTGGCGTAGTTTCCTTCCCCCGCTTGTGGGGAAGGCTAGGATGGGGGGATTTTCTCGTTCTGCCCTCTCCCCCGCGCTGTGCGCAAGGGAGGGAGTTAGCATTACTCGCCGCTTAAGGTAATGCGTGTCGAGCGGTTCTTGTTGGATTTCCGATATCGCATGTTTACTTCGTGTACCTTCGTGTCCTTCGTGTTGAAAAGATCTTGATTTTTTTGTCTGTAAATAGGGTGAAAGAAATGCACGACCTGATCATCGAGAACGCGACGATATACGACGGCATCGGCGGTGCACCGTGGCGCGGCAGCGTCGCGGT
>JBOIFZ010000492.1:0-3141 GCA_050741735.1 Burkholderiales bacterium | reverse complement strand
TCATCTTCGTCGGCCCGGTCAGGTTCCTGGGAATGGAATTATCAGTCGGCTTCACCGGAAAACCCCAGTACAAGTACCAGATGTTCCTGCCCAGCGGCCACAAGGCGACTGTCGAGGTGGATGCGGTGGTGGGCAGGTTGAACAAGGCGGAGGTGAATTGAAAAAGCAAGGATGAGGGATGAGGGATGAAACAACAGCAACAGGTGTACGGCCGACCCCGGAAATCGAGATGACATCGTCAATGTAGCGCAGCCGCGTAGTCCTTTCGATGGAGGCAGTCAGGACTGCGGTCATTGGTCGTGGCACAATCGCGGCCGGTAAAGGAGGCCGCGTCGCGGCGAGTGGATGACGCAGTCAGGCACCGACCGGCAGGCAGCCGGTGCAAAGAACAACCACAGTGCGGTGCCCGACGGGGAGACCGAGTCCGCGTACGCCTGGACCCGTCTGGCGACGGCGTTGCTGCTGTCCACGATCGGCGGCGTGGGCATGTGGTCGGTGGTGGTGGCGCTACCGCCGGTGCAGGCGGAATTCGGCGTCGCGCGCGCCGATGCGTCGCTGCCGTACACGCTCACCATGATCGGATACGGGCTGAGCGGCATTCTCATGGGCCGGCTTTCAGACCGCTTCGGGATCGTGGTCCCGGTCATGGCCGGTACGATCGCGCTGGCACTCGGGTACGTCATGGCGGGCTCTGCCAGCAGTCTCTGGCAGTTCACGTTGGCGCAGGGCCTGCTGATCGGTGTGGGGAGTTCCGTGACGTTCGCGCCGTTGCTCGCCGACACTTCACTGTGGTTCACCCGCCGCCGCGGCATCGCAATAGCGATCTTCGCCAGCGGCAACTACCTCGCGGGCACGGTCTGGCCGCCGATCGTTCAGCATTTCATCGATGCCGTCGGTTGGCGCCAGGCCTACGTCGGCATCGGCGTGTTCTGCGTGGCGACCATGCTGCCGCTGGCGCTGCTGCTCAGAAGAAGGGCGCCCGCGACAGGACAGACGGCGGCAGGCGCACCTGTGGCCTCGTGGACGCCACGTCCGTTGGGCCTCTCGCCCGGTACTTTGCAGGCGCTGCTGGTCATCGCGCCGCTCAGTTGTTGCGTCGCGATGTCGATGCCGCAGGTTCACCTCGTCGCCTACTGCGGTGACCTCGGTTACGGCGCCGCGCGCGGCACGCAAATGCTGTCGCTGATGCTGGCTTGCGGAATCGTGAGCCGGCTCGCATTCGGCTGGATCTGCGATCGCATCGGCGGGCTGCGCACGCTGCTGCTGGGCTCGAGCCTGCAGGCGCTCGCGCTGCTGTTGTTCCTGCCGTTCGACGGCCTCGCATCGCTTTACGTGATCTCGGCGTTGTTCGGACTGTTCCAGGGTGGCATCGTGCCGTCGTACGCAATCATCGTACGCGAGCACTTCCCGCCGAACGAGGCCGGCGCGCGCGTCGGCACCGTGATGATGGCCTCGCTCTTCGGCATGGCCCTGGGCGGCTGGATGTCCGGCGCGATCTTCGACTGGACCGATTCCTACGACGCCGCGTTCGTCAACGGCATCCTTTGGAACCTGCTGAACATCGCGATCGCCTTCTGGCTGCTCAGACGGCAGCAGAAACCGGGACTTTCCTGAACCCTCACTCAATCCGGCGAGCGGTTTTTGCGGTGCAATGATTTCTTGCCAGGCTCCTGCTTGTGTCGAATCCCGATGAAGGGCATTATCGGATGAAGGGCATTATCGGCAGTGTGCGGCAGATCGTTGGCCGCGTGCCTTTATAAGAGACGGCGTCCGCATCCTCGCGGTACGCCCAAAAGACTAAAGCGCGTCGATAGGGATGGAGGAGACAACCATGCGCGGGCGAAACATTCGCAGTTGGGTGCTGATGGCGGCGTTCGTAGTCGCGGGAATCGGTGCGTTCACGCCGGCTTCGGTGCGGGCGAAAGAAGTCAAGATCGGCGTAATCTTCGACTACACGGGACCGTTCGCGGCCGGCGGTTCGCAGGCCGCTGCGATCGGAACCAAGATCGCGATCGACATGATCAATGAGCGCGGCGGGGTCGAGGGATACACGATCAACGCCATCTACGCCGACGCGCAGTCCAAGGCCGAGGTCGCGATCAACGAGGCCATCCGGCTGCTCGACCAGGAGAAAGTCGACTTGGTGATGGGCGTGTACTCCAGCGCGCACTGCGTACCGATGGCGCAGAAAGTGGATGCGGCCAAGAAGTTCATGTGGGCGAATGTGTGCACCGCCTCGACCGTGTTCAAGGGAAAGAACCTGCGCTACGTATTCCGCCCGCAGGTGCACACCGATCAGTTCGGCTTCGCCTCGTGCAGCCTGTTGAACGAAACCGCCAAGACCCGGTTCAACAAGGATCCGAAGGACCTGAAGGTCGCGATCATCTACGAGGACGGTCCCTACGGCGCGGGCGTGGCTGCCGGCAACGAAGAAACGTGCAAGAAGTTCGGGATGCAGATCGTGCTGAAGGAAGGTTACTCGGCGACCGCGCCGGATCTTTCGAGCCTTGTCACGAAGCTGCGCCGCGCCCGCGCAGACGTAATCCTGCACACCGGCTACAACCCGGACATCACGCTGTTCTGGCGCCAGGCGCGCGAGCAGGGATTGAGGTGGGCGGCGCTGATCGGGCACGGCGCCGGTTATGCGCAGTTCGACAAGCTGCGCGACTCGCTGGGCAAGGATTCCGAGTTCATCCTCGACGTGGACCCGGTACCCGCGCAACTGCTCGATCCCAAAAGCCTCGCCCCGGGACTGGGCCAGCTCACGCAGGAGATGGTCAAGCGCTACAAGGCTGAGGTCAAGGTCGACGAGCTGCCGCCGCACGTCTCGATGGGATTCAACCAGACCTGGATCTTTCTCACCGACGTGCTGCCGCGCGCAATCAGGAAATACGGCGGGGTGGATCCCGAGGCGCTGCGCAAGGCCGCCCTGGACACCGACATTCCGGACGGCGGCACGATCCAGGGCTACGGCGTGAAGTTCCATCCGCCGGGCCACGAGATGTCCGGCCAGAACGAACGCTCCTCGCCGGTGGTGATCCAGTACGTCGGCGGCGACAGCAAGATTGTCTGGCCGCCGCGGCTGCGCACTGCCGAACCGGTGCTGCCCTGGCCGAAGACGCACGGCTACTCGAATCAGTA
>JBOIFZ010000491.1:0-3939 GCA_050741735.1 Burkholderiales bacterium | reverse complement strand
ACATTCAACCAAGTGACCTCAAAATCTACCGGACAGATCTGATGTTGCATAAATAATTCGATATGCCAAGCCCTCCCCGGTTCGTCAGGCTTGACGACAGGATATGGTCAAGCAACGGCCATCGAGATGCAATAGCAATGAAAGGCGTCGCGGCTATCGCGCAACTCAAAAAAGGATACAATGCATCGCATTTGCAATGCAGATCGGGCCATCCATGAAAACCACCACTATCCCATCGCTTCGCGTGTCCCCGGAGCTTCGCAAGCAAGCGGAAGATGTCCTTGAGAAGGGAGAGACACTCTCCGGCTTCGTGCTTGATGCGCTGACTCGGAGCGTCGAGTACCGCAAGTCTCGCCAAGCCTTCATTGCGCGGGGCCTGTCGAGCGCCGCGCGAGCGAAGGAAACGGGCAAAACCATCCCGGCCGATAAAGTGATCGAGAAGCTTGCGCGCAAATTAGTCAAGGCGAAGCGACGCTCGGCTTGATTCAGTGAAGCGCTACCAGGTTCGCTTCACGCCGGAGGCGGAAGACGATCTGCTGCGTCTCTATGATTTCCTGCTGGGAAAGGACGTGGCCGCAGCAGAACACGCCCTGGAGGCAATCAAGGAGGCAATCGGGTTACTTCGTTTCTCGCCGTTCTCTTGCGTCAAGGCGCGGCCCGGCAATTCGTTCCTGAGAGAACTCATCATTCCTTTCGGCTCCGCCGGATACGTAGCTTTATTCGAAATTGAGCCGGGGAGCACGGTAAACATCCTCGCCGTACGCCACCAGCGGGAAGAAGATTACCACTGAGGACTTTCACGGCCCCCGCGTCGGCCCGCAAGTTGCATTCTTCCCGGTCTTCTCTGCGTCCTCAGCGCCCCCCGGTCGGAGCCGGGGGCAGGCTTTGCGTTGAGATTTTTGGCTTGGGAATCAGGAATTGACCAGCGAGATCTTCACACGCTTGCCCACGGCATCCGCGGCCTTGACGAGCGTCTGCAGCGTCGTGGAGGGATTATCCGGGTTCAGGATGCGATCGACCTGCGCCCGGGTCGTGCCCATGCGCTTTGCCATTGCCGCCTTAGTTAGGCGTGCCTTCTTCATGCTTTTCTCCAGCTCGTTGGCCAACACCCGTTTGACGGCAATTGCCTGGGTTTGATGGAACAAACCCTCTTCGCGCAGAAAGTCGTCGAAATCAGAGCCAATATGCGGATTGCGGTTCATGATGCGCTCCTAAGTTTCTTGAGTCGTTGCCGTGCCAATTCGAGATCGGATTTGGAGGTCTTGCGCTCCTTCTTGATGAAGCCATGAAGAAGGATCATGTCGCCTCCCTCAAGCGAAAACAGCACGCGTGCGATCCGGGTTGCAAGACGCGTACGTACTTCCCAAATGTCTCCTTCAACGTGATCGACCAGAGGCATGCCAAGCGGCCACCCGAACTGCACCGTCTTGATATCCACGCCGATCTCCCGTCGTTCCTCTTCAGGCATCCCCTTAAGCCAGTTGCGCACAGGTTCTGAGCCGGAAGACTCCTGATAGAAACGGACGGATAGTCTTGGGGGTCCTTTGGTCGCCACCTTTGGATAGTATCATTTTTGATGCATCAAAGGAGGTAAAGAGGGGGGGGAAACCAGGAAGCCCCTACGAGATCCTTGGTTTTCGCTCCCGTCACACGCCTTCGCGTTGGCTACCACGTAGTCTGAAGGTTGGTGCCCACCGCTACTAATCTATGAACTTCCCTTCGTGTTCTTTTTCTTTTCCTTCGTGACCCTTCGTGCTGAAAGAGTTTGGCTCTTCTCCGTGTTCTCTGTGCCCTCTGTGGCAAAAGGCCCTTATCTGCGAAGCACGATGGCGAAGACGTAATCCCCCCGCACCACCGAAAGCACCGCCCTGCCGGGCGCCTTGAGTGCGGCGATCAGTTCGCGGGTGCTGCTGACTTTCCTGCGGTTCACCGCGACGATCACGTCCCCCGGGCGCAACCCGTGCGACCAGGCTGGGCTGTCGGGCTCGACCTCGACGATCATTACCGCGTTCGGCTTGCCGCCGCTCTCGACCGTGCCCACCGTCGCACCCTGCAGTTCGGCCACGATCTGGTTACCGAGGGCAGTTGCCGCACGCAGGCGCTCGACCTTGGTCTTGAACACCAGTTCCCTGCCGTCGCGGAGCACTTTGAACTCGACGTCTTCACCCACCGCCATAAGGCCGATCTGATTGCGCAGGTCGGATGAGCCGCGAACGCCGCGCCCGTTCACCGCAACGACCACATCGCCGCGCTTCAACCCCACTTTGGCCGCCGGCGAGTCCGCAGCGACTTCCACCACGACCGCGCCCTGGTTGGGCGTCAGCCCAAGCGCCTTTGCAAGTTCCGGGGTGATCTCCTGAGTAGTCAGCCCGATGCGCCCGCGCCTGACTTCGCCGTACCTTGCAAGCTGGCTCATCACCGCGCGCGCCATGCTGCTCGGTACGGCGAAGCCGATGCCGACATTGCCGCCGGATGGGCCGATGATCGCGGTATTGATGCCGACCAGTTCGCCCCTGAGGTTGACCAGCGCCCCGCCGGAGTTGCCCGGGTTGATCGAGGCATCCGTCTGGATGAAGTCCTCGTATCCTTCCATGCTCAGCCCCGTGCGCCCCAACGCGCTGACGATTCCCGACGTCACCGTCTGCCCGATGCCGAAGGGATTGCCGATCGCCAGCACATAGTCCCCTACCCGCAGCCGGTCGGAATCGGCAAACCCGATCGCCGTGAGTTTCTCCGCTTCGACTTTCAGCAGCGCGATGTCGGTTCCCGCGTCCGACCCAAGCAGCCTGGCCTCGATCTGGCGGCCGTCCTTGAGCGTAACGACGATCTGTCTCGCGTCCTTGATCACGTGATGGTTGGTAAGCACGTGTCCGAGCTTCGCATCCACAATCACGCCCGAGCCGGCGGAAATCTGCGGCTGCGCGCGCTCAGGCAATCCGAAGAAGCGGCGGAAGAACGGGTCCTGCAGCATCGGGTTGTCTTCCTCGGGGGAGCGCGACAGCACCGCGATATTCACCACTGCGGGGGTGACCTGCTCGAGGATCGGCGCGAGCGTAGGCGTTCCCTCGCCGTCGGTAATCGGCGGTATGCCGGCATGCGCGCCGCCAGCCGCCGCGAACACGAGCGCGCCGGCAAGTGCGGCCCGGACAAACCTGAAGATCAGTCGTTTCATTTTTTTCCTCGTGCGACAGCCATTTTTGGATGGGACAGGCGGCCGTAAACGTGAACCATGGCGGCCACCTTGACTCTCAAAATAAAGGGTCGCGGACCGTTAAACAAGCCCTGCCCCGCAGCCAGGGCCCACAGTGTCTGCTATCCTAAGTCTCGCACTAGCATGCCGCTTTATGGAGTGCCCGACACCAAGAATGCGCCAAACACACCGGATTGCGTGCTCGAACTGCATCCCGGTCGCGACGGATTACGCGCGGGGTGAACCACGATTGGATTTTGCGGCAATGATGCGGCTTACCCCGCGTTGTCGGGAAATGAAGTGGGCGCGATGACCGCATATCACGGCGCGTTTCCTTACTGGACTTCTCGCCGGCTGTCGCCGCTGTTGCTGATTGCGGCGCTGGCCGGCTGCGCCGGCTCGCCGGAAGTCGCCGAGGCGCCGGCGACACGGGCCAGCAACGAGACGGCGCGCAAGGCTGTCGCCTTTGCACGCGAGGTGGTCGGCACCCCTTATCGCTACGGTGGCGACACGCCGGCGGGGTTCGACTGCAGCGGGCTGGTGCGCTACAGCTACGGCCGCGCCGGCATCGGCTTGCCGCGCGCCACCCCAGCGCAGCGCAACGCCACCACGCTGATTTCTGTGCGCAGCCTGCGTCCGGGCGACCTGTTGTTTTTCGATCAGGAAGGAAAGAAGGCCTCGCATGTGGGCATCTACCTCGGCGACGGCCGCTTCGTCCATGCGCCTTCCACCGGCGGGCGCGTGCGCAC
>JBOIFZ010000490.1:0-2670 GCA_050741735.1 Burkholderiales bacterium | reverse complement strand
TGAAGGCCTCTCGAAGCAGTGGGGCAGCTTCAAGGCCAACAGCGACCTGAACATTGCGCTGGCGGTGGGGGCGCGCCATGCGCTCATCGGGCCCAACGGCGCGGGCAAGACGACGTTCATCAATCTGCTGACAGGCGTGTTCGCGCCGACCTCGGGAACGGTGTTCCTCGGTGCAGAAAATATAACGCACCTGCCGCAGCATCAGCGGGTCAAGCGCGGCATGACCCGAACCTTCCAGATCAACACGCTTTTTCCGGGACTTACGGTGCTGGAATCGGTGGTGCTCGCGGTCTGCGAACGCAGGGGTATCGCCGGCAGATGGATGACCACCGTGGCGAAACAACGCGAAGCCGTGGAAGAAGCCGAAGATGTGCTCGAGTCGCTGCATCTTTTGCAGGAAGCCGATTCGCTCACCCGCAATCTGCCCTACGGCAAGCAGCGACTGGTGGAGATTGCGCTGGCACTGTCGACCAGGCCGAAAATCCTGCTGCTCGATGAGCCCGGCGCCGGCATCCCGTCGGCGGAAAGCGCGGAACTGTTTGGCGTCATCGCCGGAATGCCGGGCGATGCGACCATCCTTTTCATTGATCACGACATGGGCCTGGTGTTCCGTTTCGCCGAGCGCATCACTGTGCTGGTCGGCGGGCGGGTACTCGCCGAAGGCACGCCCGCGGAGATCGCGGCCGACGAGCGGGTGAAGGAAGTCTATCTCGGGGAGGCGCAGCATGGCTGAATTGCTGCGCCTCGACCATGTCAGCGCCGGTTACGGCGAAGCCGTGGTGCTGGAGGACATATCGCTTTCCATCGCGGAGGGGGACAGCCTCGCATTGCTGGGCCGCAACGGCATGGGCAAGACCACGTTGCTCATCACGTTGATGGGGCTCACGCGGCTGCACCGCGGCGCGATCCGCATGCGCGGAATCGACATCGGTGCGCTGTCCACGCACCAGCGTGTGCATTCAGGGCTGGGCTGGGTGCCGCAGGAGCGCTGCATATTCGCCTCCCTCACGGTCGAAGAGCATCTCACCGCGGTGGCGAGGCCGGGGCACTGGAACGTCGCGCGGGTGTTCCGGATCTTTCCCAGGCTGGAGGAACGCCGGCGCAACCTGGGCAATCAACTTTCGGGCGGCGAGCAGCAGATGCTCGCCATCGCCCGCGCGCTCATGGTCAATCCGCGCCTGCTGCTGCTCGACGAGCCGATGGAGGGCCTGGCCCCGATCATCGTGCAGGAAATGATGGCGGTAATCCGGCAACTGGTGGCAGACGGCGGCATGGCGGTGATTCTGGTGGAGCAGCACGCCAAGCTCGCCTTATCGCTCACTGACCAGGCGATCGTGCTGGAACGCGGGCGCATCGCGCACCGCTCCGATAGCCGCAGCCTGCTGCGCGATGCCGAAGCGCTTAACCGCCTGGTGGCGGTGGCTTGAGGCGGCGACGGGTCGCCGCCGACGGCGTGCGGGTGGATAATATACGGAAATTCCGTGCGACAGCGAACCAAAACGCCGCATTGCGATCAAGAGAAATGAATATTCCGGATGCCAGGGAGAGGGATCATGGAGCGAGAAAATGATTTTGTCGCAGTGCGCCGCCAGTTCCTGCGGACGTGGGCGGCGCTGCCGCTGGCGCTCGCATCGAGCGGCGCGACTTTGCCCGCATGGGCGCAGGCCGCGCCGACTCCCGAGTGCGGTGATGACGACGATCCGACGCCGCGACAGATGGAAGGGCCGTTCTTCAAACCGCGCACGCCGCAGCGGACTTCGCTGCTGGAACCCGGGATCAATGGAACCAGACTGGTGCTGACCGGGTTCGTGTTTTCGACCGCGTGCAAGCCGGTCGCGGGTGCGCTGCTGGACTTCTGGCAGGCCGACGACCACGGCGATTACGATAATCAGGGCTATCGCCTGCGCGGCCACCAGTTCAGCGACGGCGACGGGCGCTACCGCCTGGAAACCATCGTTCCCGGGTTGTATCCGGGCCGCACCCGGCACATCCACGTCAAGGTCCAGGCACCCAACCGTCCGGCGCTCACCACGCAGGTGTACTTTCCGGGCGAAGCGCAGAACGAAGATGACTTTCTTTTCCGTCCCGATCTCCTGATGAAGATTCGCAATGCCGGTGGGGCCAGGGACGGACGATTTGATTTCGTGCTCAAACTCGCGTGACTTTCGGGAGGCGGAATCGGACGTCGTAGAGCCTTTCGTCCTCCCGTCCCGATTCAGTAAAACCGGGCATTTTGTGCCCGGCTGCAATTTGCGCAGCGCCGGAATTCAGGCTTTCGGTTTACGCGTCCCAGGGGTTGGGCCTACCGGCGGCGATGCCGTACTTTTCGATCGCCTTGCGGACCACCGTCGCATCGATCGCGCCTTCGTCGGCAAGCGCCTTGAGCGCGGCGACCGCGACGTGGCGGCGATCCACTTCGAAGAAATTGCGAAGCCGCTCGCGTGTGTCGCTTCTGCCGAAGCCGTCGGTGCCGAGCGCGACATACTTGCGGGGTACCCAGTTGCGGATCAGGTCCGCGACGGTGCGCATGTAATCGCTGGCGGCGATCACCGGGCCCGCGGTCTTCTGGAGGCACTGCTCGACCCAGGACTGTTTCTGCTTTCCAACCGGGTGCAAGCGGTTATGGCGCTCGACGCCGATGCCGTCGCGGCGCAATTCGGTGAAACTGGT
>JBOIFZ010000489.1:0-1825 GCA_050741735.1 Burkholderiales bacterium | reverse complement strand
CGAGGTTCGAGGTTCGAGTAAAGGCACTGTAGCAATTACTCAGTCCTCAGCACTCAGTCCTCAGTCCTGAACTTCGAAGGAGCTTTTTCTCGAACCTCGGCCCTCGTACCTCGGCCCTTTTGGGTGGACGCGGGCGGGGCGAATCCGTAGAATGCGCGGCTTTCTTCATTCTCCCGGACGGGGCGCGGACGCCTCCAGGCCGGCAAGCGGTTCATGAGCGACATATCCAGAGAAGTTCTCGCCGAAAGAGTCGAGCAGCGGCGGACCTTCGCCATCATCTCGCACCCGGACGCGGGCAAAACCACGCTTACCGAAAAGCTGCTGCTTTTCGCCGGCGCGATCCACATTGCCGGTAGCGTCAAGGCGCGCAAAGCCACCCGCTACGCCACTTCGGACTGGATGGAAATCGAGAAGCAACGCGGCATTTCGGTCGCCAGCTCGGTGATGCAGATGGAGTACCGGGGCAAGGTCGTGAACCTGCTCGACACACCCGGCCACCAGGACTTTTCCGAGGACACCTACCGGGTGCTGACCGCGGTGGACGCGGCACTGATGGTGATCGACGCCGGCAACGGAGTGGAAGCACAGACGCTGCGGCTGCTGGAAGTATGCCGCTCGCGCGGCACGCCCATCCTCACCTTCATCAACAAGATGGACCGCGAAGTACGCGAGCCGCTCGACCTGATCGACGAGATCGAGCGCGTGCTCGGCATGGCCGCGGTGCCGTTTTCGTGGCCGATCGGCATGGGCAAGTCGTTTCACGGCGTTTACGACCTGGCGGAGAACCGCATCCGCGTGTTCCGCGCCGGCTACGACCGGTTGGGACAGACTGACGAAGTCATCAGCGGACTGGACGATCCCTCGCTGCGTGAGCGCTTCGGAGCCGAGTTCGAGCGTGCGCGCCATGACATCGACTTGATTCGCGCGGCCACGCCCGCCTTCTCGCGCGACGAGTTTCTGGCGGGCAGGCAGACACCGGTATTCTTCGGCTCGGCGATCAACAACTTCGGCGTTCGCGAAGTGCTGGATGCGCTGGTGGACATCGCGCCGCCGCCGCAACCGAGGGTGGCGGTGCAGGGCAAGGTCGATCCGCATGGCAAAAACTTTTCCGGTGTCGTTTTCAAGATCCAGGCCAACATGGATCCCGCGCATCGCGACCGCGTGGTGTTCGTGCGCGTTTGCTCCGGGCGCTTCGAACGCGGCATGCGCGTGAAGATTCAGCGCACCGGCAAGGAAATTCGCCCCAACAACGTGGTTTCCTTCCTGTCGCAGCGGCGCGAACTGCTGGACGAAGCTTACGCGGGCGACATCATCGGCATCCCGACCCACGGCGGCATCCAGCTCGGCGACACGCTGACCGACGGGGCGGAACTGCAGTACACCGGGCTGCCGTTCTTCGCGCCGGAAATCTTCCACACCATCGAAGTGGTGAATCCGTTGCGCGCCAAGCAGCTTCGCACCGGGCTGACGCATCTTGGCGAGGAAGGCGCGATCCAGGTGTTCCGCCCATTGCGCAACACCATGATTCTGCTGGGCGCGGTGGGGAGCCTTCAGTTTGACGTCGCTGCGCACCGCTTGCAGCACGAATACGGCGTGGAGGCGCGGCTGATGCCGGCTTCGTATACCTGCGCGCGCTGGGTGTCGGCCGACGATCCGGCGATGCTCGCGAAGTTCGTGGAAGCCAATGCCGGCCGGGTGGCAAGCGATGCCGCCGATGCGCTGGCGGTGCTGACCAATACCAGGTACGAAATGAAAGTGGTCCAGGAACGCTGGCCCGACATCAAATTCCATACCCAACGCGAGCACGCCGGGCTTATCCTCGACC
>JBOIFZ010000488.1:0-1819 GCA_050741735.1 Burkholderiales bacterium | reverse complement strand
GAGGTGGACCTGCGCGCTGGAAGAACTGCTCGTGTTGGTGATGTTGATACGCGTGTTTTCAGCGTTGCCGCTCGTCGCGCCCGAGGTGTAAAAGTTGTAGACCAGGAGCGAGCCGGCCTTCTGGTCGCTGACTTCCGACGTCGCCGGATAGGTCGCGCCCGGGTCGGCCGCGAGAGCCGCGGCGGACATCAGAACGATCGCAAACAAAGCCAGAACTGTACGTGTGAGGTTATGTAACATGTAATTTCCTCCTAAACAGAGTTGTGAGGTTGATGGAATACAATTAATTAACGAAAACCATCCGGCGGACTTATTTCCCGCCGAAGGGTTTATCGTTAATCACGTGTGAAAAGATCGGTCTGGGAGCACAACAGGGAGAGGGAGTGTTGTAGTGCGGATAGATGGTTTTGAATAGCTACAAGTTGTTTTGCTTGAACATTAAAGTCCGCGGTTTCGCGGTAAGCCAAAGGCCGAACCCTTTCGAGTTCGGCCTTTGGGGTAAAGACCTTCGGCTGTTGTCCCGCCGCAATTAGCAGGAGGGCGGGAAGATCGGGATCACGTAGCTCGCGGCAGCACTCAGCGTCAACTTGTGCAGGTTGCGACCGCCGGTGAAGGCGCCCGCGCTCGCACCCGAAGTCGCGTTCGCGTTGATCACCGCGCCCAGGATGCCGATGTCGGAAGTACTCCAGATCTTGAACCAGCCCGAGCGTCCGGCCGGGATCAGCGACTCGAAGCGCGGCGTGGTGCGCGGGAAGGTGTTCGACAGGCTGCCGCGCAGTTGGCATCCGCCCGCGACCGAGAAGCTGAATACGCTCTCGGCGTCGTCGTACAACAAGCCAAACAGCGTGCTCAACGTCGCAGCGCCCGTCGCCAGGTTGCCGCCGATGCGGTTGATGACCACGAGCGTGTCGTTGCCGTCGGCGCGGCTCGGAATGCTGGAAGCCGCCAACACGCGCGGAACGCGGTTGTAGGTCGCCGCCGTCGTGGTGTCTTCCGCCGCGATCCCGGTGGCGCCCGAGAAGGCCAACGTCGCCGTAGTGCCGCAGTTGGCGGTCTTCGTCGCCAGGGCCGCGAAGGCTTCCGCGCCCAGGTTGGCCGAGTGGCCCGACGCAAGCTTGACGTACTCGTCGCCGATCAGGAAGTTGAAGACTTTCGGGCAGCCGTCATCGTCCGACGCGATCGCGACGATGTAGCCCGAGACGCCCGGATCGAGGTCCGAGGTCAGGAACGAGGCGGTCTGGTTCGGCGTCAGGCAGATGAAGCTGTCGGCCACCTGGCAATTGCTCGCCACGAAGAAGAGGTGAACCTGCGCGCTGGAAGAGCTGCTCGTGTTGGTGATGTTGATGCGCGTGTTTTCAGCGTTACCGCTCGTCGCACCCGAGGTGTAAAAGTTGTAGACCAGAAGCGAGCCGGCCTTCTGGTCGCTGACTTCCGACGTGGGCGGATAGGTCAGGCCCGGGTCGGCCGCGAGAGCCGCGGCGGACATCAGAACGAGTGCAAACATCGCCAGTGCAGCGCGTGTGAGTTTGTGCATCATTTGAGTTTTTCTCCTTAAATTGAGTGTTGAGAGGTTTAGATACTGGAATTCACAGTAATCTCCCTGCAGGCATTCGCCCGCCGATGGAATTTCGCTGTCAATGTCCTTCGTTAGAAAGCGTTTTGGAGCAGCCAACGGTGAAGGTTGCCGGCGTGGATGCAGACATGAACGCAATCTGCGTAAAGCCTTCCCAGCTTAATGTTGAACAGGTGGAAAAAACTTCAGAATGAGATTTTCGTTCGCATCAGACTCACGGCAGCGGTGAGGCACACCGTATGGGTC
>JBOIFZ010000487.1:0-3697 GCA_050741735.1 Burkholderiales bacterium | reverse complement strand
GGACGCAGGATTTCCTTCGGAAACTCGGCGTAGCCCATCGGCACCTGAATGCACGCGCCGTCCGGGATCGGCCAGGGACCGTGCATGCGCGCATAGTAGGGCCAGAACGACGAGCCGATCGCGCCGGTCACCCAGTACAGCATGATGTTGGTGAGCATCGCGTCGCGACCGATGTAGCCGTCGAGGTCGCCCTTGTGGTCGCTCCAGGTGTGGAACTTTTCCACGATCCACGCCGCCAGCCCGACGGGCGAATCGGTGAGGGCATAGGCCAGCGTCTGAGGCTTGGTGCCCTGGATCCAGGTGTAACCCACCTCCTCCTTCATCCAGTGCGCACGTTGCTCGAAATAACGCCGCTCTTCTTCGGTGGGGTTTTCCGGCATCGCCGTGTCGCGCCTGAGCCCAAGCAAATTCAAGTGAATGCCTGCCAGATGCTGCGGGTAGGTGTAACCCAGCCGCGAGGTGACGAACGAGCCCCAGTCGCCGCCCTGCGCGGCGAAGCGCTTGTAACCGAGTACGCCGGTCATCAACTCCGCAAATACGTCGGCAATTTGTTCGACCGAGAAACGCTGCTGATTCGGCGTAAAGGAGAAGGTGTATCCCGGCAGCGACGGCGCGACCACGGTGAACGCGTCTGCCGCGTCGCCGCCGAAGCGCGCCGGATCGGTGAGCATCGGAATCAGCATGTGGAATTCGTGAACCGATCCCGGCCAGCCATGCGAGATCAACAGCGGCATCGGCTTCGGGCCTTTACCTTGCTCGCGGATATAGTGCACGTCGATTCCGGCGAGCCTGATCTTGTACTGGTTGAAGCGATTGATTCCGGCTTCGTGCTTGCGCCAGTCGTAGCGGTCGCGCCAGTACTCCACCAGCGATTTCAGGTAAGGCAGATCCGTTCCGTATTTCCAGTGGTTGTCCGGCACTTCGTCCGGCCAGCGCACGCGCGCGAGACGCGCCTTGAGATCGGCAAGCACGTCGTCGCCGACATGCAGCCGGAACGGGGTCGGGGCAGCGGTCACTATTTCTCCGTGTCGGGCATCCAAACCCACTTAACCGCAGAGGCGCAAAGGTCTATTGAGGCAGGTCGCCGCAAGTCGATTTGTTGGCGGAGTAACCCACGCGGACCGGGCTGCCAACCAACATCAGGAAGATCTTCTGGATGGCGTATGCTTCGACCTCGCGGTAGTACCAGCGCTCACAGGGCTTGGCGTCTCCGCGTTCGTGATTGAGCTCCTGCACGTAGTGCACCAGTTCGTGCAACAGCACAGAACGATCGAAGAGGTTGGTTTCCGGCCTGAGGCGCTCGTCCAGGAAAATGCCCTCGCCCGGCTGATACGTGGCCAGGACGCCGCACTTCGAGGTACAGGCCAACTCCTGGAGCCTCTGCTGCGAAACGCGAAAGATATCCGGCACGACAGCCGGCCGCGGGTATTTGGACAGCTGATCGAGCGCGGACAGCAAGGCAGGTACCAGTTCGGTTTCGCTGAGCGGGCGGGTTTCGCCCAGATACTTGTCGAACGCCGACTGACCTTCATCCACATAATTGCTGTACATGCCGGCGGACTCGACGCCGTTCGGCTTCGGCTTTGCGTGTTTGTCGGCAGCGAGGGCGGGCCCCGCAGGGCTGAACGCGACCAGGAGTCCCAGCAAGAGAATCCGGGTCAGATGGCGAGAAGCAAACGATTGCATGCAGATCCTTTCCCCGGCCCGCGATGCCACAGTTGGTGATGTGCAACATGGAAGAATACTTGAAACGCGCTCAACACGAAGGGAAAACAAGATCACACGAAGGAAAAACCGACAACCAGCCTGGCACGCAAGGCGCATCAATTTCCCCGGAAGGCTCTGCGTATCAACTGACCTCCTTGTTGTCTTCGTTACTGAATCTCCTTCGTGATCCTTCGTGTCAAGAAATTATGGAAGTCAGGTGGACTTCTCACCGGGGCCGACGGGTTCCGGCGGCTCCGGCGCCGCAGGCCGGGTCAGCGCCTCGATGGCGGCCGCCCTGTCTATCGCCCGCGCAAGCTGCTCCGGATCGAGCCGCGCGCCGATTTCGTCGAGATCGCGGCGGTTAATTTTCGCTTCGTCGGCATCCTCGGGCGGATAACGCAAGTCGGCAACGCTGTACCACGCATGCGCCTCCACGGGATCGGCACCCACGCCGCGCCCTTCCGCATACATCGCGCCGATGCTGTGCATCGCCGAAGCGTCGCCCTTGTCCGCGGCCTTGCGGAACCAGTTCAACGCCGCAGCATCGTCCCGATCGACGCCCTTGCCCGCCTCGTAGAGCAAGCCGATGTTGTACATCGCCATGCGCTCGCCTTGCTCGGCGGCACTCTGGTACCAAGTCATCGCCATGGTCAGGTTCTTCTCGACGCCGAGACCGTTCTCGTAGAGGTCGCCGACGTTGTTCATTGCCCAGGCGTTGCCGAGAAACGCCGCCTGGTGCCACCACTTGAACGCCTCCTTGAAGTCCTGCTCCACGCCGTGGCCGTCGGCGTACATCAGCCCGATGTTGTTCATCGCCACGGTATAGCCGCGCTTGGCCGCTTCCTTCCACCAGTTCAGCGCTTCGATGTAGCTCTGCTTGCCGTTGTAGCCCTTGGCCCAGAGCAGGCCGACGTTGTTCATCGCGCGAACGTCGCCCTGGCGCAGGAGCTGCGCAAGGTTGGCCGGATCGAGCATGTCCTGGCCCGGCGTGAGATTGGTGAAGGTCTCTTCCTGTTCGACCGCCCACGCGGCAAAGGACAGGGAGATAAAGGCAGCAATGATCAAGGACCGGAGCTTCAAGCTCACCTCCTGCAAATCGGACCGGATGATTGCCCGGTCCAATTCTATAGACCGGCACCTGCGGACCGGGTTCCTAGGAAACTTCCAAAAGGAAGGGAATAAGGTCGCGCAACAACTCGTCCGGCGCTTCTTCGGGAATGAAATGGCCGCACTTCACCGGGTGGCCGCGCACGCTGGCGGCCTTTTCCTTCCAGGTGCCGAGCACATCGAATAGGGTGTGCATCTTGCCGTACTCGCCCCAGATCGCCAGAACCGGGCAGGCGATCTTTTTCCCCAGGTCGCGTTCGTCGTCGACAATATCCACGGTCGCCGCCGCGCGATAGTCCTCGAGTCCTGCGCGGATCGTCCCGGGCAGCCTGAAGGCGCGCAGGTATTCCTGGAACATCGGCTCCTCGATCGTGTCTTGGCGAAAGCACAACGCCCGGAACATATGCCGCAGAAATGGCTCGGCGCTGTTGGCAATCATGATCTCGGGCAGATCCGGCACCTGGAAGAAGTACCAGTGCCAGTACGCGGCGGCGAGTTCCTTGCCGGTGCTCTTGAACACGGTATGCGTCGGCACGATATCGAGCACCGTCAGGTTCTTCACCGCCTCCGGATATTCCATCGCCAGGCGGTGCGCCACGCGCGCGCCGCGGTCGTGGCCAACCAGCGCGAAGCGCCTGTGTCCGAGCGCCTGCATCACGTCATGCATGTCCTTCGCCATGCTGCGCTTGTCGTAACCGTCACGCGGCTTGTCGGAGTCGCCGTAACCGCGCAAGTCGGGGCAAACCACGGTGAATTGATCGAGCAGACTGGGCACGACTTTGCGCCACATCTGTGCGGTCTGCGGATAGCCGTGGAGCAGCACCACCGGATCGCCTTTGCCGCCGACCCACGCGTTGACGCGCACGCCGTTGGCGCGCACGGT
>JBOIFZ010000486.1:0-3543 GCA_050741735.1 Burkholderiales bacterium | reverse complement strand
ACAAACCGGGCGTGGCCGAGATAAGTCCACGGGGACATCGGCGAAAGATAGTAGTCGATCGCTGTTGGCATTCAAAATTCCTTTCCTTGACACGAAGGACACGAAGGGAAAACGAAGGAACACGAAGGAATGCTTGAGGTAATTGAATAGACGAGGCACACAGGGTTCCAACAGAAACGGCAGACTCCACCCTTGAAATCTCCGCGCACATGTGTCCTTTTACGCAACAAAATGTTTGTCCCTGCCTCTCCTTCGTGTTGAAAGAGCGCGGCCTTGAGCATCGGAAATAACGGTGCCGGGCAGAAAATGGTGGATGCGATACGGGCGAGAGTTTACCATCGCGTCCGAGGAGCCGGCGCACAAGACGCCGGGCAAACAATAAACGCAAATGAGCCTTCCCGTCCTTTCGCTGCTGGCCCTTCTTGCCGCTGTTGTCGCTGGCAGTTTCCTGCCGGTCAACGTGGGGCTGCTCTCCATCGCGCTGGCATTTCTGATCGGCGTACTGCTGGGCGGGATGAAACTGCAGACAGTCGTTGCCAGCTTTCCCGCCGGCCTGTTCCTGACCCTGCTCGGCGTAACCCTGCTGTTCTCGCAGGCGCGGGTGAACGGCACGCTCGACCGGATTTCCGCTCTCGCCGTCAGCCACGCGCGTGGGCGGGCAGGCATCATCCCGATCATTTTCTTTTTTCTTGCACTGATCTTTGCTTCGATCGGTCCAGGCAACATCGCCGCGACCGCGCTCCTGGCGCCGGTTGCGATGGCGGCCGCGGGACGCGCAGGCGTGCCTGCGTTCCTGATGGCGATCATGGTGTGCAGCGGCGCTAACGCGGGAGCGCTTTCCCCGTTTGCACCCACCGGCATCATTGCCAACGACTTGATGGGCAAGATCGGCATCGAGGGCGCGCAGTGGACCAACTACTTAAGCCTGCTGGTATCGCAGGCCTTCGTCGGTTTCGCCGGCTATCTCCTGCTCGGCGGAACCCGGCTGCTGCGCGAGGGAACGGGATCGGTCGCGCTGGAGGAGGGGCGTTCGGACGAGCAGCCCTTGAACTGGCAGCATGGGCTTACCCTGGCGGTGATGGCCACCTTGATCGTCGCAGTACTCGTGTTCAAGGTGGATATCACCATTGGCGCGTTTGTAGGCGCAGCGGTGGTGTCTCTTGCACGGGCCGCCGACGAGAAGCAGGCGCTCAAGGACATGCCCTGGGGCGTGATGCTGATGGTCTGCGGCGTGACCGTACTGATCGGCGTTGCGGAGAAGACCGGCGGCATGGAGCTGCTGACTTCGATGCTCTCTTCGTTCTCGACCCAGCAGAGCATCACCGCAGTGATTGCGCTTGTGACCGGCGTCATTTCGGTCTACAGCAGTTCCTCCGGTGTCGTGTTGCCGGCATTCCTCCCGACCATCCCGGGACTCATCGAGAAACTCGGCGGCGGTGACGCCCTCGCCATCGCGTCTTCGATCATTGTCGGCGCACATCTGGTGGACATCTCGCCGTTGTCCACGCTCGGTGCGCTGTGCATTTCCAACGCCGCACCGGACGTGGATCGCAAGAGACTGTTCAATCAGATGCTGGCCTGGGGACTGTCGATGTGCATCGTCGGCGCGGTGGTCTGCTACGTCTTCTTCGGCGCGCCAACGTGATGCCGGGCCTTGCGATGGGAGACATGCTTTCTCGGCTTTAGCTCATTGCGTCGGCATGTCGATGCTTGCCTGGCATCGCCCTCCCGCCACGACCCGGCGCTCAGCAGGAAAGAGCTGGGTCATCTGGACAATGCAAGCAATTGCCTAAATAATCCCAAGCGGTTCATCGCACGCTCTCCTTGAAGACCGCGTGAGCAAGCGAACGATTGACCTGCGGAGAAGTTTTGATGATCCGATTCTTGATTTTTCAATCGGAGGGCGATTGAGCAGAGCCGAGGTATCTTGTTCGTGTCCTCGATAGAACGTATCAAACAGCAGAAACGCAGCATCATCGCCCGGCATACCAACCCGGACAACGGCAAAGGCCTTACCCAGGTTCTTACTACCTTGGTGCCCCTTTCGGTTCTTTGGTGGGTCGCCGTGTGGAGTGCCGCGGTTTCTTACTGGCTGACCGCCGGCGTCGCCTTGCTGATGAGCTTGTTCCTGCTGCGCGCATTTACGCTGATGCATGACTGCGGCCATGGCAGCCTGTTCCGCTCCGCCCGGCTCAACCGGGTGTTCGGTTTTGTTTTTGGCGTCATATCTGGCATGCCGCAGTATGTCTGGTCCAAGCATCATGCTTATCACCACGCGACCAACGGCAACTGGTCAAAATACCGCGGGCCTTTAAATGTCGCGTCGGTCGACGAGTTTCAGGCGCTGACGGACAAGCAGCAACGTGCGTATGAACGTGCGCGCCATATCGCGCTGGCTCCCTTTGCCGGATTCGTATATTTGGTTATCAACCCCCGGTTGACGTGGCTGAAGGGCAGCATCCGCCTCGTCGGCCATATCGTCAAAAGGAAAATCGCTCAGCCCGGCAAATCGATCGGGGCACACGCCGCGGAATTTGAAACACCGTATTGGACGTCCGCGCAAGAGTATTGGCATATGTCTTGGAACAACATCGTGCTGCTTGGCGGATGGGCGGTGATGTGTTTTCTTATGGGACCGGCATTGTTTTTTGCCGTGTATCTGGTCAGCGTATCGTTGGCGGGGGCCGCCGGCATCGTGCTCTTCACGGTGCAGCACAATTTCAGGCACGCCTATGCGAGCAGCGATGAGGGGTGGGACTACGACACAGCCGCGATACATGGCACGAGTTTTCTGATCTTGCCGGGCTGGCTGAACTGGTTCACCGCCAATATCGCGTACCACCATGTTCACCATTTGTCCGTCAGGATTCCAAACTATTGCCTGGTCCAATGCCATGAGGAATTCGCACATTTACTTTCCGACGTTGCCCGCATCAAGCTATCCGAGATTCCTCAGGCCCTGAAGTACATTCTGTGGGACACGCGTGCGCGCCGCATCATTTCGACCGCCGAGTATGAGCAGCAGGAAAGGCAGGCCGCTTATATTTGATTTGTTGATGTAGCCGGCCCAACGATAATCTGGCCCCTGCACAAGTGGCCGGATGAGAACGCAGGTCTCAGCGTTGGCGCGTGAATTTCTGTACGCGCTTGCCGGTGTCCACTTCGCCACTGAACAGGTTGCCGCGCGAATCGATGGCAATCGCATGTACCCAGTGGAATTCGCCCGCGTAACGCCCCTGCCGGCCGAAGTAACCCAGTTCCTTTCCGGTCTCGCGCAGCAGGATGTGAATCTCGTTGTTGGTGCCGTCGGCCACAAACAGGTATTGCTGCTCCGAGTCTTCCGACAGCGCGATGTCCCATACCGAGCCGACGAAACGAGTGTTTGACTCCAGCACGTATTCCGTCACGAACGTGCCGTCCTTGCGGAACACCTGGAAGCGATCGTTGACCCGGTCGCAGACGTAAACCATTCCGTCGTGCGAGATGCGTACGCAGTGCACCGGATTGCGGAACTGCTGCGCGCGCGGCGCGCCGGGATCGTAC
>JBOIFZ010000485.1:0-4663 GCA_050741735.1 Burkholderiales bacterium | reverse complement strand
GAGGATTGAGCACGACGCGCCCCAGCCATTCTTCGAGCGCCGGAATTCCTTCATCCTTGTAGACGCCTTTCGATGCCCGGTCGCTGATCGAAACCAGCCCGATGATCACTTGTTCGTTTTCGCTCATAAGAACTCAATCAACAAGATCTTTCAACGCAAAGGACGCAAAGGTACGCGAAGGAAAGCAAGAAGAAAGGGAACAAGATATGAATATACATTTACTGGATCCCGGTAGAAGTGTCGACCTCTTTTTCATTCGCGAACTTAGTCGGCGGTCCGGCTGAGCTTATTCTCCGGACATTCCCGGTTCCGCATTTCACTCCAGTACCTTGATTTCCCTTGCGTGCCTTTGCGTACTTTGCGTTTAACGCGCTTGTGTTTGGATAATTTCGCGAAGCTCGTGGAACAATTCGCGGAAGCTCCTGGGCGGGTTTTTGGCCTCGGCCTCTCGTTTGATGTTGCGGATCAGCGTGCGCAACCGCTGCGCGTCGGCGCGGGGATACTGGTCGAGCAGTTCGCCCAGCGCCAGGTGGTCCCCGATCAGGCGGGTGCGCCAGCGTTCGATGGCGTGCAGGCGCGCTGTCTCCGCGACCGAGGTGCCTTTCCCGACGTCGAGTTGCGAGCGGATGGCGTCGGCATCGGACTCGCGCATCAGGCGCCCGACATACTGCATCTGGCGCCGCAGGCCGCCGAATTTGGAGATGCGCTTGGCTTCCAGTACCGCGTCGAGAAGCCGGGTGGGAAGGTCGAGTTCGGCCAGTTTGTCCGTGCCTAAAGCGACCAGCTCTTCACCCAGGTCCTGAAGCGCCTGCATCTCCCGCTTGCGCTGGGTCTTGCTGATCTGAAGTTCTTGTTCCATCGGGGAGTCGGTGCCGTCGCAACTGGTATCATAACGAAAATTCCAGTCGCGGCGTGCCGCCCCGCTTGAAAGATGGGGGCACGCCGCGTTCATTTGTTCGCGCCACAACCGGAACCATCGTGTCCAGCACCGAATTCAGTCACGAAACCGCCACGCTCAAGCAGATCGCCAGAGATGTCCTCGAGTATGCCCGCGACCGCGGCGCTACTGCTTCCGAAACGGAGGCAAGCGAGGGCTTTGGGCAGGGCGTGACCGTGCGCCGCGGCGAGGTCGAGACCATCGAGTACAACCGCGACAAGGGCGTGGGCGTCTCCGTTTACATCGGCAAGCAGCGCGGCCACGCCAGCACGTCCGACTTTTCCGGCAAGGCGCTGCGCGACACGGTCGATGCGGCGCTGTCGATCGCCCGGCTCACCGCTTCCGATGAGTTTTCCGGGCTTGCCGATGCGGACCTGCTGGCCACCGAGTTTCCCGATCTCGACCTGTATCACCCGTGGTCGATTTCGGTGGAGCAGGCAATCGAGCTGGCACGCTCGTGCGAGAGTGCCGCCTTCGCCGCGGATCGCCTGGTCAGCAACTCGGAAGGCGCCACGGTTTCGGTCCAGCAGTCGCATTTTGCCTACGGCAACTCCCACGGCTTTCTCGCAGGCTATCCCAGCTCCCGCCACAGCGTCATGTGCGCAGTGATCGCGGGCAAAGACGAGACCATGCAGCGCGACGACTGGTACACGACCGCGCGCGCAGCCGCCGATCTGGAACCGGCGGCCGACGTCGGCGGCCGCGCGGGAAAGCGTGCCGCGCGCCGTGTCGGGGCGCGCAAGGTCGCCACCGCGCGCGTGCCGGTGCTGTTCGAAGCGCCGATCGCATCGAGCCTGCTGGGCCATTTCGTTGCTGCGGTGAGCGGCGGCAGCCTGTACCGGAAGTCCTCGTTCCTGCTCGACAGCCTGGGGAAGCAGGTGTTCTCGCCGATCGTGAACATCCATGACCTGCCTCACGTGAGGAAAGGCCTCGCCAGCAGCCCATTCGACGACGAGGGCGTGGCGACTCGCGCCCGCGACGTCGTGAAGGGCGGCGTAGTACAGGGCTACTTTCTCGGCAGCTACTCGGCGCGCAAGCTTGGGATGAGGTCCACCGGAAATGCGGGTGGCAACCACAATCTGATAATGGATTCGACCGGCGAGGACTTCGCCACGCTGCTGAGGAAGATGGGCACGGGTCTTCTGGTCACGGAAATGCTGGGGCAGGGGATCAACATGGTGACCGGAGACTACTCGCGCGGTGCGGCCGGATTCTGGATCAAAAACGGCGAGATAGCCTATCCTGTTCAGGAGGTCACGGTCGCCGGCAATCTCAACGACATGTTCGGGGACATCGTCGCAATCGGCACCGACGTGATGGTGCGCGGTTCGCGCCAGACCGGCTCGGTGCTGGTCGAGGCAATGACGGTGGCGGGAGAATGAAACAGGACCGAGGGCCGAGGTTCGAGGACCGAGTAGATGCGAAGTTCTATCTGAAGCACTTTTCTCGTACCTCAGCGCTCGGCCCTCGGCCCTCGCGCGTGGAGCCATGAAGAGTCGATCTCAAACAACCGCAGTGCTTCTTCGAAGTCTGGTGGTCGCGCTTTCGCTCAGCGCGCTCGCCGCTTGCGGCGACGCGCCGCCGCCGCTGCCGCGGCTTGGTGCGGATGATGTCGTGCTAGCTTTCGGCGACAGCATCACCTACGGGACCGGGGCGCGCCCCGAAGAAAGTTACCCGGAAGTGCTGGGCCAGTTGATTAGCCGCCGCGTTGTCGGTGCCGGCGTTCCCGGGGAAATCACCGCGAACGGGCTGCAGCGCCTGCCGGAGGTGCTCGACGAGGTGAAGCCGAGGATCCTGCTGCTTTGCCTGGGCGGCAACGACATGTTGCGCAAGGTCGAGCCGGTGGCCATCGAGTCCAATCTACGGACGATGGTGCGCATGGCCAGGGATCGCGGTATCGCCGTGGTCCTGATCGCCGTACCCAAACCGGGGCTGTTCGGCGGCAACGCTGCCTTCTACCAGACCATCGCCAGGGAAAACGATCTGCCTCTTGAGGGCGACGTCCTCAAGGACATCCTGTTCGACAACCAATTCAAGGCCGATCCCATCCACCCCAATGCCAAGGGCTACCGGCGCATGGCCGACGCGATCGCCGGGTTGCTGCGGCGGGCGGGCGCGGTTTAGGGAAGCTCTGACCAGGTTCATCAGCGCGGAGAAGGCAGTTTTTTACGCGGCACATTTCAGGAAGGAGAAGATCGTGCGCACACGTTTTGCCGTGTCAGTTCTTGCGCTTCTTTTTGTCTGCGCCTGCGGCGGCGGAGAGCGGCCGCCGCGCACCTGTGTCGTGTAGCGGCCAAACCTGAACCAACCGCTTCGTCGAAAACGCGCTGCAGAAATTCAGATGATCAAGGCCCTGGAACTCGACGGCGTAACCTGTACATTTCCGGCCCGCGGCAGGAGCGCCGCCGCGTACACTGCCATCGCCGGCGTGGACCTGCGCGTCGGGGAAGGCGAGTTCGTTGCAGTGGTCGGCCCGACCGGCTGCGGCAAATCAACGCTGCTCAACGTCGCCGCCGGGTTGCTGAAACCGAACGGAGGGTCCGTTACCGTCTTCGGCAAACCTCTTTCCGGTATCAACCGCAGGTCCGGCTATCTGTTCCAGACCGATGCGCTGATGCCCTGGCGCAGCGCGCTCGACAATGTAACGGCGGGACTGGAATTCCGCGGCGTCGGCGGACAAGGGGCGCGGGAGCGGGCAGCCGACTGGTTGAAGCGCGTCGGGTTGGCCGCGCACGCGCACAAGTATCCTCACGAACTCTCCGGCGGCATGAAGAAACGGGTGGCGCTGGCGCAGACGCTTATTCTCGATCCGAAGATCCTGCTGATGGACGAGCCTTTCTCCGCGCTCGACGTGCAGACGCGCAGCCTGATGGGAAACGAGCTACTCGCGCTCTGGTCGCAGGACCGCAAGTCGGTAGTATTCGTCACTCACGACCTCGAGGAAGCCATTGCGCTTTCCGATCGCGTGGTGGTGATGTCGGCAGGTCCGGCGAGCCGCCCGATCGGAAAGTTTCCGATCGACTTGCCGCGGCCGCGCGACGTTTCCGAAATCCGCCTGACGCCGCACTTCCTCGAATTGCAAATGCTGATCTGGAGTGCGCTCAGGGACGAAGTTCAGAAGGCCCACGCCCATGCGTTGGACTGAAACCCGACCAGCTAACCACCAAGGCACAAAGGCACCAAGAAAGCCAGATACGAGAAGTTTCTTCGTGTCTTGGCGTCTTGGTGTTTCGCACTGCCTGTCCTTTGCAGTTCCGGTGCAAGTCTGAGATGAGAAAGAGCATACTCCCCGTGATGCAGGTGGGCCTGCTGCTGGCGCTTTTCGCGCTCTGGCACGTGCTCGTAAAGACGGAGGTTCTGCCGGCCTTCTTTTTTGGCGAGCCGCTGATCGTTCTGCAGCGCGTCTGGGACTGGTTCGCCACGGGCAGGATCTTTCCCCACCTGGGCATAACGCTGCTCGAGACCGTGCTGGCGTTTGCGATCGGCACCGCGCTCGGGCTCGTCTTCGGCCTCTGGCTGGCGCTGTCGGAGCTGGCGTCGAAGCTGCTCGATCCCTACATCACCGCGCTCAATTCGATGCCAAGGGTGATTCTGGCGCCGATCTTCGCGGTGTGGTTTGGGCTGGGAATCTGGTCGAAGGTACTGCTCGGCGTGACGCTGGTGTTCTTCATCGTGTTCTTCAGCGTCTATCACGGCGTGCGCGAAGTCAGCCCCACGGTGCTGGCC
>JBOIFZ010000484.1:0-2683 GCA_050741735.1 Burkholderiales bacterium | reverse complement strand
GAATGGACCGCTCGGCTGAGGAAGGAAGCCGGCGGCAGATTCCCGGAAAAAGTCACCGCCTTCCGTGAAGGCATGGCGGTGCACGGCCGTTACGGCCAGCCCTGCCCGGTGTGCGGCTCGCCGGTGCAGCGCATCGTCTACACCGACAACGAAACCAACTACTGCGCCCACTGCCAGACCGGCGACCGGATCCTCGCCGATCGCGCCTTGTCGCGGCTGCTCAGGAAGAGCTGGCCGCGCTCGCTGGACGAGATCGAGTGAATCGGCGCTGTCATGCCTTTAGGGGGATTTCGGGCAGCGACGCCGACCGAGTGCCCGGCAAAGGCCGGTTCCCGGCGGCGTGGTAGGTGAACACCGCGGCGAACTTGGTGAGGCCGCTGCGGTTCGTGCCGGCGGCATGCAGCAGGCGGCAGTGAAAAAACAGCACGTCGCCGGTATCCAGCTCCGCGGCAATCCGTCCCTGGAGTAACTTGCGGTTCTCCTGCAGATCGTCGCGCAGGAAAAGTGCGTCATCGAACTGCTCGCGCCGGAACTCGATCCGGTGCGAACCCGGCACCAGCAGCAGACAACCGTTTTCCTCGTGTTCCTGCCCGAGCGCCAGCCACGCCGATATCAGTTCCGGTTTTTCGAACGACCAGAAACGGATGTCCTGGTGCCAGGACGTCGCACCGCTGAAGGCGGGATTCTTGGTCATCACGCAATTGTGATGCGCTTGGGAGAGATCCACGCTCGGGCCGAGCAACTGCCGCACGCGGCCGACAATTTCCGGCGCGACCGCCCACTCGCGAAACAGGGCGTCCCGGGAAAAAGCCTGCAACAGCCGGCGCACGGTGCGGCCGCCCCGCGCGTCGAGCGACGCCGGCGATCCGGGGTTCTTCAACTGTGCTTCATATTCCAGCGGACCGATTTCTTCGGCGAGATGCCGCATCGCCAGCGTCTTCATGCGCTCGCACAGTTGACGATCCGCGAGACCGCGGACAATGACGAAGCCGTCACGTTCGAATTGGGCAATCTGCTGCGGGGATAAGAGAGACAGAAAGGAGGAGAGGCTAGAGGCTAGATGACTACCGCCATAACATCGCACAGTAATCCTAGTGCCTCATGTCCGCCAAGACATCGCACAGTAATGCGCAAGTCTGCCTCAGGAGGCGGAGACCAATGGCGCGATGAGTGTCTCTTGAACCGGGAAGATAAATTGTTTAAGCACGCGGCGTTCGTGTTTGATGACCAGGAGTTGGCGATGCGTGTAGACGGTTGCGGTAAGGTAGTGTCGAGCTTGGCGCTTGCCCACGAAGAAGGCCTGTGCGTTGACCCGGATGTAGCCCTGATCGTCGACCTTGCGGATGAAGGACACGCGACCACGGGCCAGCGGCAATTTGAATCGGCCCTGGGAATCGCGATACGCGCGCAGGTCAAATCCCTCGGGCAAGTCATGCAGTTCGCCACGGTGCAACTCGAGCCATTGACCGGGGTAGCGCGTGGCATCGCTTTCGACCTGCAGGGCGCGGTGCGGTTTGGCGAAGTGGTAGTAGCGCAGGAAAGCCCGGTCGATGCGTCGCAGCGCTGCCAGGTCGGCACAGGCGTGGCGCAAGACGCGCTCCTGCCACAGATCGTTGAAGCTCTCGATATGAGCGTTGCGTCCGGGTTCGCCCTCGGGGATGAACAACAGGTGCACGCCCAGCAGCAGGTGCAGTCGCATGACCAGCGAGAAGGCGTAAGGGTGACGCCCGCCGCCGGAGGCGGCCATCTCATTGTCCATCTGAGAGACACGAGGCAGGCCCAGCCAGCCCCAGGCGTGAATGAAGTGCGCGCACAGGGCCTCGGCGCTCTTGTGCCGCGCTTGGCTGGTGGCTGCCCCACGCCCCACCAGCGCCACAGTGTGAAACGAGTAAAAGCGCGTGACCCCCTTGGGCCCGCGCAGATGTCTGGGACCCACCAGATCGGTTTGCTGCAAGTCGGCCGGGTCGCGCGCCCGCGGGGCGGGATAGGGTTCGCCCCCGCCCTTACGACGCGACGGCTCAACCCCGCTGAGGCCATGCTGCTTGAGGATACGCTCGATGGTGCGCAGCCCCGGCAGCGGGCGTACTCGCCGGCGCGCGAGCTCCAAGCGGATGGTCTCCGCGCCGATGCCGGCAAAGCGGCTGGCACGGGTGCGGTGGGCTTGCAGCTCTGCGCGCACGGCCAGCACTTTGGCCACCACCCGCGCGGGTGTGCTCTGTGGCCGGCGCCTGGGTGCGCGAGTATGCGTCTGAAGCCCAGCCCAGCCTGCCTCGTGAAAGCGACGCAGCCACTTCGACAGCCAGAATTCGCCACGACCAACGCTTGCCAAGACCTGAGCGAAAGGCACGCCCTGCTGACGCAGTCTGACCGCACGGCAGCGCAGCTCGTACTCCAAAGCCTCATCAGCCATGTTCCGTCTCCTGAGCAAAAGCGCTCAGAAGACGGCAAAACAATGGAGCACTCCAGACTATCGGATCGCATCGTTACTGTGCGATGTCTTGGCGGTTCTTACTGTGCGATGTCATGACGCAAACCCGCTAGAGGCTAGAGGCTAGAGGCTAGAGGCTAGAGAAGTATAGTTGTTTGCATTGCACGCGCTTGTTTTTCTTTGCGCTCTTTACTTCTCCCCTTTGCGGCCTTTGCCACACCACTCGAAGCGGCAAGCACAGTAACCGCTTGCCCT
>JBOIFZ010000483.1:0-7587 GCA_050741735.1 Burkholderiales bacterium | reverse complement strand
ATCCGGTGCAGGCGCGCAAGGACTTCATCGCGCGCCAGCCGATGGGCAGGTTGGCAAAGGCCGAGGAACTTGCCGAACTGTCGGTGTTCCTCGCCTCCGACGAATCGATTTTCATGACCGGCCAGGCCGTGGTCATGGACGGCGGCATCACGATTTAATTCAAACGCGCTCAACGCGGAGGATTCTTTTCAATACCCCCTTGAGGGGTACGCGGAGGAAAGGCAGGAGAGAGAACAGACTGGAGTTAAAGGCATTGATTGGCGATTGATCTCCCACGTTGAATTGTGCCGATGGAGGTTCACGATCAATCACCCCGCTTTTAATTCCAATTTTGCTTTTCCTCGTTTTGTTTTTCTTCTGCGTCCTTTGCGTCCTCTGCGGTGAGAGTTTCTGTCTTGATTGGGAGATGAAAATGAAGCTGGTACGTTACGGGGAAGCAGGGAAAGAGAAGCCGGGAATTCTGGATGTGCAGGGGGCGATTCGCGACCTGTCCGGCGTGGTGAAGGACATCGATGCAGCCGCGGTGTCGCCCGAGGGCCTGGCCAGGCTGCGCGGCGTGAAGGTGGACGGCCTGCCGAAGGCGAGCGGCAACCCGCGCGTCGGACCGCCGATCGCCAACGTGCCCAAGCTCATCTGCATCGGGCTGAACTATGCGGATCACGCCAAGGAGGCCAATCAGCCGATCCCGGCCGAGCCGGTGATATTCATGAAGGCGATCAGCGCCATCACCGGACCAAACGACGATGTGAAGCTGCCGAAGGGTTCGAAGAAGGGCGACTGGGAAGTCGAACTCGCCTTTGTGATCGGCAGGAAGGCGCAGAGCGTGACCGAGGCCGATGCACTGAACTACGTCGCGGGCTACATGATCTGCAACGATGTTTCCGAACGCGAGTGGCAGCTCGAGCACGGCAGCCAGTGGTCCAAGGGCAAGAGCTTCGACACCTTTGCCCCGCTTGGCCCCTGGTTCGTCACCGCCGACGAGATCAAGGACCCGCAGAACCTCTCCATGTGGCTGGACGTGAATGGCCAGCGCAAGCAGACCGGCAACACCAACACCATGATTTTCGGCGTTAAGAAGCTCGTTTCCTACCTGTCCTACATGTGCACGCTGACCCCCGGTGACGTGGTCAGCACCGGCACTCCGCCCGGCGTCGGCATGGGTATCAAGCCGGCGCCCCAGTTCCTCAAGTCAGGCGACGAGATGCGGCTGGGAATCGACGGCCTGGGTGAACAGAAACAAAAATTAATTGGTGGTTAGTGGTAAGTGGCTGGTGGCTAGAAGATCAGGAACGAGGTGAAAGGTACGAGGTACGAGATACGAGGTACGAGTAAGAGCGAAGGCAGATGACACCCGACCAAGGTGCCCTTTGCCTCTCTCTGTCACCTTTGACCTTTCACCTTTGCCGTTCACCTTGTTCTTCGCAGCATACAGCATTCATTTCAATACCTTCTTTTCAATACCTTCCCTTCTATACCCCCTTGAGGGGTGCGCTCGACGGGTGCCCTTGAGGGGTACTCAGTACTCAGCACCAAGAAACGGCGCACTCCGGTGCGCCATTTTTGTCGCCCGATTCGGACTATGATGTTTCAATAGGATGCCAAGGACAACTCTCATGACTCGCCTCGCGGCACTTCTGGCACTCGGCGCTTTTGCAGCCGGAAACGCCATGTCGGTCGAACAGGAACTCGACCCGGATGACATTGGCGTTTCCGCACGCGCGCAGATCTCGTATTCGCTGGACGCCAAGCCGAAACCGGCGCGGCTGGATTTCGACTTTCGCATGGGGGATTCGCACGCCTGGATCAACAACGACGGCGACTTTCAGGTGAGCGGCTGGATCAAGCACACCGGGTTGCTGTGCGCCACCTACCGTATGGGTGTGCGATTCGGCGTTGGATCGCCGGGATGTCTGAACGTGAAATGGATCAGCGAGCCGATGTTCGTGACTACCGAATCGCAGTGCAACGACGCGCGCGTCGAGCACACCGGCGGCGACACCAATGCCGGGCTTGGCAAACGGCTCGCTACGATCACCTGTGGGGAGCGTGTTGTCCGCTGCAGCGGCAACTGCAAGTAGTTCGCGCTCGATCGCCGGAACCCGGTAATTGCATCGCTCAATGTCGCAATCAACACCGCATTCCCACCGCCTCTGCACCGCACCGATGATGGATTGGTCGGACCGGCATTGCCGGTTTTTTTTTCGCCAGCTGTCGCCGCATGCAGTCGTTTACACCGAGATGGTGACCACCGGCGCGCTGATTCACGGCGACGTCGAGCGGCACCTGCGCTTTCACCCCGCCGAACATCCGGTGGCGCTGCAACTCGGCGGCGGCGAGCCTGTGGATCTTGCCCGCTGCGCGAAACTCGGGCTGGCGTACGGCTACGACGAGGTCAACCTGAACTGTGGCTGCCCGTCGGAGCGGGTGCAGCACAACGCATTCGGGGCCTGTCTGATGGCCGAACCGCAACTGGTGGCCGACTGCGTGAAGGCGATGCAGGATGCCGTGGCCGTTCCGGTCACGGTGAAGCACCGCCTGGGTATCGACTCGATCGAGGACTACGACTTCGTGCGCCGCTTCGTCGAAACCGTCGCGGCCGCGGGCTGCAGGACCTTTTTCGTTCACTCCCGGAATGCCATCCTGAAAGGCCTGTCGCCAAAGGACAACCGCGCGGTCCCGCCGCTGAAATACGACTACGTCTATCGGCTGAAGCGGGAATTCCCCGAACTTGGAATCGTCATCAACGGCGGGGTGCAAACGCTGCAGGCGATCGAACAACACCTCCGGCACCTGGATGGCGTCATGCTCGGGCGCGCGGCCTATCACGATCCCTATGTGCTCGCCACCGCGGGGGCGAGGCTGTTCAGTGACGCGCCGCCTTCGCGTGCCCAGATAGTACAAGTGATGTTCGAATACGCCTCCGAAGAAGTTGCGCGTGGCACTTCGTTGCGCGCCATCGCACGCCACATGCTGGGCCTCTATCACGGTCAACCCAATGCCAGTATGTGGCGGCGCATGCTCTCGGATGCCGGCATGCTCGCCGCCAACCGTCCCGAACTGCTGCTGCAGGCAATCCGCGCGACAGAGAGCGCAGAGGCCGAATTCGCCGCGGTGGCGTGAAGCGTCCAAGCGTCAGGGCACGGCTGCGGAACTGGAATAGACTTGCGGCAACGGATGCTCCCGCGCAAAGTCTCCGAAAGGAAGCACACTCCAATGGAATACGTCAATCTCGGCAAGACCGGCCTCAAAGTCTCGCGCATCTGCCTCGGCTGCATGAGCTACGGCGCCTCCAAGTGGCGCGACTGGGTGCTGGATTACGATCAGTCGAAGCCTTTCTTCAAGCGCGCGCTGGAACTCGGCATCAATTTTTTCGACACCGCGGATATGTACTCCGACGGCGAAAGCGAGGTCGTGACCGGTCGTGCGCTCAAGGAATTCGGCCCGACCCGGGACAAACTGGTTATCGCAACCAAGGTATTCAACCCGATGGGCAAGGATCCGAACCAGCGCGGGCTGTCGCGCAAGCACATCATGCACGCGATCGACGACAGCCTGCGGCGCCTGGGCCTGGACTACGTGGACCTCTATCAGATCCACCGCTTCGACCGCCACACGCCGGTCGAGGAAACGCTGGAGGCGCTGACCGACGTGGTCAAGGCTGGCAAGGCGCTCTACATCGGCGCCTCGTCCATGTACGCATGGCAGTTCGCCAAGATGCTTCACAGCGCGGACGTAAACGGCTCCTCGCGCTTCGTCTCGATGCAGAACCATTACAACCTGGTGTATCGCGAGGAAGAGCGCGAGATGATTCCCTTCTGCATCGACCAGGGAATCGGCATCATTCCGTGGAGCCCGCTGGCGCGCGGCTTCCTTGCCGGGAACCGCAGCAAGCAGGACTGGGGCGCGACCACCCGCGCCAAGAGCGATGACTTCGCTCACGACATGTACTACCAGGACTCGGACTTCGAAGTCGTGAGCCGGGTCGGCGAAGTGGCGAAGAGGCGCGGTGTGCCGAATGCACAAGTTGCACTGGCGTGGCTCCTGCAGCAACCCGGCGTCACCGCGCCCATTGTGGGCGCCACCAAGATGCAGCACCTGGACGACGCGGTCGCGGCGCTGGCGCTGAAGCTGAGCGAGGAAGAACTGAAGGCGCTTGCCGAGCCCTACAAACCGCATCCGGTACTCGGCAACCTTCGCTGAACCACCTCACCCCCGCCCTCTCCGGGAAACTGGAGAGGGCGCCCAGAGCAAAGCATAAACGGAGATTGGCGAGCCGCTTACCGATATGACTGCAATCCGCTTCGACACCTACTACCGTTACGACGACCTGGTGCGCTTCCTCACCGGTTGGGCCGAGACGCATCCCGATCTGGTGCGGCTCGAACCGGTCGGAAAGAGCTACGAGGGGCGCGAAATCTACGTGGTGCGCGTTACCAGCTACAAGACGGGGGCGGACGTGGACAAGCCCGCCTTCTGGGTCGACGGCAACATTCACGCCACCGAACTGGCGGGTTCTGCCGCCTGCCTGCATCTGATCCAGCGCCTGCTCACCGGCTACGCACGTGATCCCGAAATCACCCGCTGCCTCGACACCCGCGCGTTCTACGTCTGTCCGCGGGTCAATCCTGACGGCGCGGAATGGGCGCTCGCGGACGTGCCGAAGCTGATCCGTTCCAGCACCCGGCCCTATCCCTACGATGAGGACCCGGTCGGCGGATTGATCCGCGAGGACGCGGACGGCGACGGTCGCATCCTGTCGATGCGCATTCCCGACCCGAACGGGCCGTGGAAACTTTGCTCAGAGGACCCGCGCATTCTGGTCCGCCGCGACCCTACCGAAACTGGCGGACAGTACTACCGCTTGCTTCCCGAGGGTCGGCTCGAAGACTACGACGGCGTCACCGTCAGGCTGCAGGCGCGCAAGGAGCGGCTGGATCTCAATCGCAACTTTCCGGCGTACTGGCGCACCGAGAACGAACAGGTTGGCGCCGGCCCCTTCCCGACCTCCGAACCGGAGATCGCCGCGATCACCGGCTTCATAGCCCGGCACCCGAACATCACCGGGGCGTGCGCGTTCCACACGTACAGCGGCGTGCTGCTGCGCCCGTACTCGCATCTGGCGGATGAACAGATGCCGCCGGAAGACCTGTGGACTTTCCAGAAAATCGGCGCAAAGGGCACCGAAATCACCGGCTATCCGCACGCCTCGGCGTATCACGAATTCCGCTATCACCCGAAGGAAGTCATCACCGGCGATTTCGACTCCTGGATGTACGACCACCGCGGTGTGTACGCCTGGACCGTGGAAATCTGGAGCCCGCAGCGCCAGGCCGGCATTGGCGACTACAAATACATCGAGTGGTACCGCGAGCATCCGCTCGAAGACGATCTGAAGCTGATGAAATGGAATGACACCGTCCTGAAGGGCAAGGGCTTCGTGGACTGGTATGCGTTCGACCATCCACAGCTCGGGCGCGTCGAGCTTGGCGGCTGGGACAGCCTCTACACCTGGACTAATCCGCCGCATCATCTGCTGGAAAAGGAAATCGCCCCGTTCTCGCGCTGGGTAGTGTGGCACGCGCTCATCTCGCCGCGGCTGGAAATTCTCGAGGCCTCCGCCAAGGCGCTGGGCAAGAATGCCTGGCACATCAGACTGGTGGTGCAGAACAGCGGCTGGCTGCCGACTTACGTGACCAGGATGGCGAAACAGAAGAAGCTTGCACGCGGAGTGGTGTGCGAAATTGAACTGCCGGAAGGCGCGACGCTGGAAACCGGCAAGCTGCGCGAGGAACGCAACCAGCTCGAAGGCCGCAATCACAAGCCCGCCGCCGCGAACACCTGGGCGGGGTCGAGCGCGGACGAGACCGACGACAGGCTGAAGGTGGAGTGGGTGGTGCGCGCGTCAAAAGGCGCGACGCTGAAAGTCACTGCGCGGCACGAGCGCGCCGGCACGGCGCGCACGGAACTGCGCCTGGAGTGATCCACGACGGGGAAGCCGGATTGGATCAAGCCCAGAATGGACCGAGCACTTCTCCGTACGGAATGCGGGGAATTTTGCCGGCGCACCACGATCCTGCGAACGCAAAGCCATGCAGCGTGGTCCTACGTATCGAAGCCATTACCCATTTCCTGGAGATTGTTCTTGCCACCCGCAAGGCCTGAAACTGACGCTTTGCGTCCAAAAGACACAGGGTGGACCGCGATGAAGACACTACTTCTTGTTCTCATGTGCTGCCTTGCGTTCAGAACCTACGCCGACGAGCAAGCGCCCTCTACCGGCGACCGGGTGAAGTCCGATGCCAAAGGTTTCGCCGGCAGTGTCGCGAAAGCGGCAAAGGACGTGGGCAAGCAGATCGGCACGGGTACCAAGAAAGCCGTCAAGAGCATCAAGACAAAAGTAAAAACCGACGTCAACCAAGGCTCGCCCGGGAATGGCAGCGCAAAACGCCAGAACGAAAAAATGGATACCGCAAAATCGGGCAGGCAGTGAGTCTCAGGCCCGCCCGGCGGTCGTTCGCGGGTGGCGAAAACCGTTAATGGAACCTCGACAATTCCGGCCCGATTTCGTTTTCACCTTGTCAATGAGGTGCTTGAGTAATATAATGGAAAAACGTCGCCAATCCGCACCAACGGTGCAGACGCTGTCGGGCGACGAGTAAGTCCGCGGACTCCCGCCGAAATTCAGGGGCCACGCGTCCCTGATCATGCAACATCCAACTCAGCCGATTCCGATGTTCGACATCCGGTATCCGGTTTGCCACAGGCCGGCAGTGTTTGCGCCCGTGACGAGTCCGCAATAGAGCAATTCGGGTTTCTATGGAGGCAAGACATGCAGAAGCAGACTGTTCCCACCGCGCGTTACGTTGAGTTGCTCAACGAGGAAATCAAACGGCACCCTTACTACCAGAAAGGGATGCAGTTTGTCGCGGCGCCCTCTCCCTATACCGCCCCCCAGTTGTTGGATGTCACGTGGGACAAGGAAAAATGGAGTGAGTACAACTTCGTTTTCGCAGCCGCCCATCGTGTCGTGCGGGCGAGGTACCACGCCAAGTCATAGCAGTTGTTTGATCCGCGCGGACGCCTCCCGTCCGCGCGCACTACTGCAAGCTTCGGCGCGCCGGTGCGCGCGTCGAGCCGGGACAGTTCCCCGACTCTATCCCGCTACATGTCGGTCTGCTTTCGCTCCTCGATTGCCCTGTGCCGTGTCCATGCCACTTCGGCACGCCGCTTTGCCAGCGCCGTCGGCAGGAACTTCAATCCCAGAACTGTAGCGAACCGCTGATCGGCCGGATTGAAACGGGCGATCCATTCATCGAGGATCAGCTCGCCATCGGCGAGCGTCCATTCCATGTGCTCGTAGGGTTTCGGTCCGTCGGTTTCGGTCCCGTGCCGACGTGGCTTGCCGTACCGGCCGAGGACGCTGCGGCTGACTTCCCCGAAGTGTTCCGCCGACACCAGCAGGTTCAGCATCGCCAGGTTGCCGTCGATGAACTCCAGCTTGAGAATCGCGGGCTTTCCCAGGTAAGTGGTCGAGTGATCATGGCAGTGGACTAATGCCGGCACAACGGCGTCGGTTTCGCAAGTGAG
>JBOIFZ010000482.1:0-1674 GCA_050741735.1 Burkholderiales bacterium | reverse complement strand
GTTTTGCCGGAATTTGATTCCAGTATAATAGCGCCCTGATTCTGGCGCATGGAGTTTTGGTCAGGTAATGATGGGGACGTAGCTCAGCTGGGAGAGCGTCGCGTTCGCAATGCGAAGGTCGGGAGTTCGATCCTCCTCGTCTCCACCAAATACAAAAAGGCCACCTCAAGGGTGGCTTTTGTATTTGGCGAGATGCAGGGGTAGAGCGCACTCCCTCAGTTCGACCAGCGAGCACTGCCTCTTCACTTCTCCGCCACCATCGCAATCCACCCTTCCAATGGATCGATGGCCGCAGGCAGTCCGTATTTCTCTTCGCGTCTTTGAAAGGCCCACGCCGCCTGCAGGGCACACAATACCGCGTCGAGCCGGTCGCCGGTGGCGTCGCGCACCAGCGACTTCAACGTCCGCGGCGACGCGCTCAAGGCAAAGCCGAATGGATTGTCGGTCGAGACCAGCGCCGCGACGATCGCCGTTCTCGCGCGCGTGCGCTGCGGGGTCTGCTTTGCAGGGGCGTCATTTTTGTACGAGCCTTTCACCATCTGCCGCGTCGCAAATCCCGGATACACCTCGAACGCGATCCGCTGCGGATCGCCCCGGCACATGCCCGGTATCGTGACGCCCGCTTCCAGCAGGCGTGGCGCACCCTCGAAAAACATCAGTCCGACCGGCGGATTCACCAGCTTGAGCGGGCTGTGGGAGCCGGCCGGATGATCCGTGGCGCGGTGGGCGTAGCGATTGCCAGTCGGACGGCTTTCACGGTATCGGTCGAGCGCCATGCGGAAACTCTCGCGGCCCTGCAAGCGGCAATGCAGCACGAGTTCACGCCAGGTCGCAGGCCAGCCGAGATCGCGGATCGCCTCGCGCGGCAAACCGAACGGAAAGTCAAAACCCGCGACCCAGGGTCCGTCGCGTTTCAACCAGGATTCGTAAGTCTCCCAGTCGCAGTACGCCTCGATGCCCTTGAGTTCGAATGCGCGACCGCGCATTGTTCCGGTCGCGATGGCGATCGGTTTCTGCTTGCGGGGGCGGCTGGTGAAATCCACGCCCGAAATCGGCCAGCCTGATCTGGCGGTCACGTCGAAGCACTCAGGTTTGCAGCCGTTTCTCGAGACGCTGCGCGAATACGGCCATCTCCTTCGCCGCCTGTTTGTCGCCGCGCCGCTCCGCAACTTCGATTCCGCGCCGATATGCGTCGAGAGCGTCGCGCAGGACACCGGCATCGGTCAGTGCCTTGCCCAGCAGTTTCCATGCGGCGGAGTAATTCGGGTCCATCTCGAGCGCGCGCCGCAACTGGTACACCGCGACCCACGTTTCCTGCAGCTTGAGATACTCGCTGCCCAGGCTGAAGCGCAGCAGCGCCGAGTCCTTTCCCTGCGACAGCAGCGCTTCGAGATTGCGGACGACCGGCGAGGAATTCATACGAGACCTGTTGCCAGTGGCTGGTGTCCTGTTCCGCTAATTCGTGGAATTACCCGCGAACTTTGGAAGCCAGTCCTATGATCTATTTGACAGCAATGCATCATTGATCGGAAAACCCGCGAAATCGGCGTCAGGCAAGGCGCGAGTCCTTGACAGTGGCGGGGGCCGGTGGAACGTGGAGCAGGGATCGCCGCAGAGCGGAAGAGGGGCCCCGAACGTTTTCTGTTTGGGGATCTGACCTCGGAGGCGATCGAG
>JBOIFZ010000481.1:0-9054 GCA_050741735.1 Burkholderiales bacterium | reverse complement strand
GGCAGCACCGGCAGCACTTCCATCACCATCCAGTCAGCCTTGATGCCGGATTTCTGGAAGCCTTCAAGCACTTTCAGCCGCTTGGCGATCTTCTTGATTTTGGTTTCCGAGTCGGTCCCCTCGAGTTCCTTGCGCAGCGTGTCGATTTCCTTGTTCAGGTCGAGGTGGCGCAGCAGTTCGCGCACGCCCTCGGCACCCATCGCCGCATGGAACTCGTCGCCGAACTCCTCGACTTTCTCCAGGTAGGCATCCTCGGAGAGCAGGTCGCCGCGCTTCATCGGCGTCATTCCCGGGTTGGTGACCACGAATGCCTCGAAATAGAGCACGCGCTCGATGTCGCGCAGCGTCATGTCGAGCACCATGCCCAGGCGGCTCGGCAGGCTTTTCAGGAACCAGATGTGCGCCACCGGACTTGCCAGTTCGATGTGGCCCATGCGCTCGCGGCGCACTTTTGACAGGGTGACTTCCACGCCGCATTTTTCGCAGATCACGCCGCGGTGTTTCAGGCGCTTGTACTTGCCGCACAGGCACTCGTAATCCTTCACCGGGCCGAATATCTTGGCGCAGAACAGGCCGTCGCGCTCCGGCTTGAAGGTGCGGTAGTTGATGGTCTCGGGCTTCTTCACTTCGCCGTACGACCACGAGCGGATCTTCTCGGGGGAAGCCAGTCCGATCTTGATGGCATCGAACTCTTCTTCCTGCGTAACCTGCTTGAACAAATCGAGCAATGCTTTCATTTCTAACCTCGTTATGTGAGGAGTAGTTCGCCTAAGTCGAAGGACCGTCAGTAAAGGTGTTGCGCATTGACCCTTCACTCTTCACTCATTTATGGCCAAAGGCCGGTTATGGTCGAAGGCCGGTATCCCCTTGTGGGAATCCCCTTGCGGGGCACCCTGCACGCGTTAGTAGCGGTCCAGATCGATGTCGATCGCGAGCGAGCGGATTTCCTTCACCAGCACGTTGAAGGACTCCGGCATGCCGGCGTCGATCTTGTGCTCGCCCTTGACGATGTTCTCGTACACCTTGGTGCGGCCGCCCACGTCGTCGGATTTGACGGTGAGCATTTCCTGCAGCGTGTACGCAGCGCCATAAGCCTCGAGCGCCCAGACTTCCATTTCGCCGAACCGCTGGCCGCCGAACTGCGCCTTGCCGCCCAGCGGCTGCTGGGTGACGAGCGAGTACGGGCCGGTGGAGCGGGCGTGCATCTTGTCGTCCACCAGGTGGTGCAGCTTCAGCATGTGCATGTAACCCACGGTGACCGGCCGATCGAAGAGTTCACCGGTGCGGCCGTCCATCAGCGCGATCTGGCCGGATTTCGGCAGGCCCGCAAGTTCGAGCATGGTCTTGATCTCGTCCTCGGTGGCGCCATCGAAAACCGGGGTCGCGAACGGCACGCCAAACTGGAGATTGCGCGCCAGATCGATGATCTCCATGTCGGTGAAATCACTGATGTCTTCGGGTTTGCCGCTGGAGTTGTAGATCAGCGTCAGCGCCTTGCGGATGTCGGCGATCCTGGCCTGGGCCTTGAGCAGTTCGCCGATGCGCTTACCCAGACCCTTGGCCGCCCATCCGAGATGGGTTTCCAGAATCTGGCCGACGTTCATCCGCGACGGCACGCCCAGCGGATTGAGCACCACGTCCACCGGCGTACCGTCGGCCATGTGCGGCATGTCCTCGATCGGGGTGATCTTGGAGATCACACCCTTGTTGCCGTGGCGGCCGGCCATCTTGTCGCCGGGCTGGAGTCTGCGCTTGACCGCGAGGTAGACCTTGACCATCTTCTGCACGCCGGGGGGCAGTTCGTCGCCGCTGGTGAGCTTGCGCTTCTTTTCCTCGAAGGCCGCATCGAATGCCTTGCGGGTCTGCTCCAATCCCTCCTGCAATTGCTCGAGCTGCTGTGCCGCCTCCTCGTTCGCCAGACGCACGTCGAACCAGTGGTAGCGTTCGATATCCTGCAGGTAGGCCTTGGTGATCTTGGCTCCCCTGGCGAGTTTCTTCGGACCACCGTTGGCGGTCTTGCCGGTGAGCAGGCGCTCGATCCGGCCGAAGGCGTCGTCCTCGACGATGCGCAACTGGTCGGCGAGGTCTTTCTTGTAGCGCTTCAGTTCGTCGTCGATGATCTGCTGGGCGCGCTTGTCGCGCTCGATGCCTTCGCGGGTGAATACCTGCACGTCTATCACCGTGCCGGACATGCCGGAGGGCACGCGCAGCGAGGTGTCCTTCACGTCGGAGGCCTTCTCGCCGAAGATCGCGCGCAGCAGTTTCTCTTCCGGGGTGAGCTGGGTTTCGCCCTTGGGCGTGACCTTGCCCACCAGCACGTCGCCGGCTTCGACTTCCGCGCCGATGTACACGATGCCGGACTCGTCCAGCCGCGCCAGCATTCCCTCGGAAAGATTGGAGATGTCGCGGGTGATTTCCTCGGGTCCGAGCTTGGTGTCGCGCGCCACCACCGACAGCTCCTCGATGTGGATCGAGGTGAAGCGGTCTTCGGCCACCACGCGCTCGGAGATCAGGATGGAGTCCTCGAAGTTGTAGCCGTTCCAGGGCATGAACGCCACCAGCAGGTTCTGCCCCAGCGCCAGTTCGCCCATGTCGGTTGATGCGCCGTCGGCCACCACGTCGCCGCGGGCGATGTAGTCGCCGACCTTCACGATCGGACGCTGGTTGATGTTGGTGTTCTGGTTGGAACGGGTGTACTTGACCAGATTGTAGATATCCACGCCAACTTCGCCGGCCGAGGTCTCTTCGTCGTTGACCCGCACCACGATGCGCGAGGCATCGACATAATCGACCAGGCCGCCGCGCAACGCCTGCACCGCGGTGCCGGAGTCCACTGCCACGGTACGCTCGATGCCGGTGCCGACCAGCGGCTTCTCCGCGCGCAGGCAGGGTACGGCTTGGCGCTGCATATTCGATCCCATCAGCGCCCGGTTGGCATCGTCGTGCTCCAGGAACGGAATCAGCGACGCGGCCACGGACACGATCTGCGAAGGCGCCACGTCCATGTACTCGACGCGGTCGACAGTCGCCATCGTGAATTCGTTGTTATGGCGGCAGGACACCAGCTCGTCGAGCAGCTTGCCCTTCTTGTCGATCGCGGCATTGGCCTGGGCGATGACGTATTTGCCTTCCTCGATCGCCGACAGGAACTCGATGTCGTCGGTGACTCGGCCGTTCACGACATTGCGGTACGGCGTTTCCAGGAAACCATACTCGTTGGTGCGGGCGTACAGCGCAAGCGAGTTGATCAGGCCGATATTCGGGCCTTCCGGAGTTTCGATCGGGCATACCCGTCCGTAGTGGGTCGGGTGCACGTCGCGCACCTCGAAACCGGCACGCTCGCGCGTAAGGCCTCCGGGTCCCAGCGCGGAAACGCGGCGCTTGTGAGTGATCTCGGAGAGCGGGTTGGTCTGGTCCATGAACTGCGACAACTGGGACGAACCGAAGAATTCACGCACCGCCGCCGATACCGGCTTGGCATTGATCAGATCGTGCGGCATCAGGTTCTCGGATTCGGCTTGGGAGAGGCGCTCCTTGACGGCGCGCTCCACCCGTACCAGGCCGGCGCGGAACTGGTTCTCGGCGAGTTCGCCCACCGAGCGCACGCGGCGGTTGCCGAGATGGTCGATGTCGTCGATTTCGCCGCGCCCATTGCGCAGATCGATCAGGATCTGGATGACCGAGATGATGTCCTCGTTGGACAGCGTGCCCGGGCCGGTCAGTTCATTGCGGCCGACGCGGCGGTTGAACTTCATCCGGCCCACCGCCGACAGGTCGTAGCGCTCCTCGGCGTAGAACAGCCCGTTGAACAGCGTGCGCACCGCGTCTTCGGTCGGCGGCTCCCCGGGGCGCATCATGCGGTAGATCGCCACCTGCGCCGCCATCTGATCGGTGGTTTCGTCGGTGCGCAGGGTCTGGGAGATGTACGGCCCCTGGTCGAGATCGTTGATGTAAATGGTCTGGATGGTGTCGATCTCCGCCTCGATGATCTTTTTCAACAGACTCTCGGTGATCTCGTCGTTGGCGTTGGCGATGATTTCGCCGGTTTCCTTGTTGACCAGGTTATGGCCGAGGGTGCGGCCGAGCAGGAACTCTTCGGATACTGCGATCCTGCTCAGCCCCGCCTGCTCCATGTCGCGCACGTGCTTGACGGTGACGCGCTTGTCCTTCTGGACGATCAGCTTGCCCTGCTTGGTAACGATGTCGAAGCGCGCAATCTCGCCGCGCATGCGGTCCGGCTTGAGTTCGAACTGGATACCCTTCTTCGAGATGTGGAAGGTATCCATCATGAAGAAGCCGGCAAGAATCTGTTCCGGGGTGTAGCCGATCGCCTTGAGCAGGATCGTGACCGGCATCTTGCGGCGCCGGTCGACGCGGAAGTACAGGTAGTCCTTCGGATCGAATTCGAAGTCCAGCCACGAACCGCGATAAGGGATGATGCGCGCCGAAAACAGCAGCTTGCCCGAGGAGTGGGTCTTACCGCGGTCGTGCTCGAAGAACACGCCCGGCGAGCGGTGCAGTTGCGACACGATGACGCGCTCGGTGCCGTTGATGACGAATGAGCCGGTGGTGGTCATTAGCGGGATTTCGCCCATGTACACTTCCTGCTCCTTGACCTCCTTCACAGTGGGCTTGGCGGCCTCCTTGTCCATGATGGTCAGCCGCACTTTGGCGCGCAGCGGCGCCGCGAAAGTCAGGCCGCGCTGCTGGCACTCCTTGACGTCGAAAGGCGGGGTGCCCAGCTGATAGCTGACGAAGTCGAGCCGCGCATTGCCCGAATGGCTGACGATCGGATAGATCGACTGGAAAGCGGCCTGCAGGCCCTGGTTCTTGCGCTTGCCCGCAGCCAATTCGGCCTGCAAAAACTGCGCGTACGAGTCGATCTGCGTTGCCAGCAGAAATGGTACCTGCAACACGCTCGCGCGCTTGGCAAAGCTCTTGCGAACGCGTTTCTTTTCGGTAAAGGAGTAAGCCATGACATCTCCGATTCACGGCAGGCGCGGGGATCGCGCGCTGCGTTCATCGACTGGTGATGGGCGTGGTGGTTGGCCGCTACCAACCGCTGGCGGACGATGGCGGGGAACCCCGCCATCCGACCATACCTGTCTTCTGCAGTCGCTTCAGAAGACAAAGAAAAACCGCCGTTGCGGGGGTTTTTCTTTAGCCTCTTTTGGGTCGTCCTTTATGCACAAAAAGGCTGGCGACCGCAGCCGCCAGCCTCCCTGCATGCTTGCGGAAGCCTTATTTGATCTCGGCTTTCGCGCCGGCTTCTTCCAGTTGCTTCTTGATCTCCTCGGCATCCTTCCTGTGAATGCCTTCCTTGACCGGCTTGGGCGCGCCGTCCACCAGGTCCTTGGCTTCCTTCAGACCCAGACCGGTAACCGCTCGCACCACCTTGATGACGTTTACCTTGTTGTCGCCGGTCGCAGCGAGAATCACGGAAAACTCGACCTGTTCCTCCGCAGCGGCAGCCGCGCCGCCGCCAGTTGCGGGAGCAGCAACGGCAACCGCCGCGGCGGCTGCGGAAACCCCGAATTTATCTTCCATGTCCTTGATAAGTTGCGAGAGCTCGAGGACGCTCATGTTGCCGATGGCGTTGAGAAGTTCAGCTTTGGCCATTGCCATTTCGTATCTCCTGAAATCTTGTAAACGGTTGAGTCGCTGTTATTACGCGGCCTGTTTTTGATCCCTGACTGCAGCCAGCGTGCGCACAAATTTGCCGGGCACTTCGTTGAGTGTCCGGACCAACTTGGCGATCGGCGCCTGCATCGTCCCCATGAGTTTTGCCAGAAGTTCCTCGCGGCTCGGCATGGTGGCCAGGGTCGCGACCTGTTTCGGGGTCATGACCTGTCCGGGCATTGCGCCGGCCTTGATGACAAACCGCTCGTTCGCCTTGGCAAATTCGTTGAGCACTTTGGCCGCAGCCACCGGATCGGCAGATATGCCGTACGCGAGCGGCCCGACCATGTGCTGGGCCAGGCTCTCGAACGGTGTGCCGGTGACGGCGCGGCGCACCAGGGTGTTCTTGAGAACTCGGAGGTACACGCCCGAGCTGCGTGCTTTCGCCCGCAACGAGGTCATGTCGCCGACTTCGAGGCCGCGGTATTCAGCCAGCACGATGGCCTGGGCCTGCGCAACCTTCGCGCTGACCTCCGCCACTACCGCTTTCTTGTCGTCCAGATTGAGGCCCAAGGTCTACCCTCCTACAACGTTGAACAAGAGGCTTTTCACCCGAGGTGATCGGCCTCACCCTTTCAGATATAGCGACCTTCGATCCAGGAGCCGGCGCTGATATCTCGCCCGCTCGAAAGCTGTCTCTTGGGTGCACTATCTGCGTTGGGCGCATGCCGTGAAGAGTGAAGGGTGAAGAGTTCCACGCCCAATCACTGCCTTATCCGGCTCGAACGATTAAGCCCGTGTGGCTCGGGAAGAAGGAGAAACGTTCCGGTTTGACCCTTCACTTTTCACCCTTCACCCTTCACCTGTCTTGGCCCCAACGGTCTTTGACAGTCCCGGCCACCTCAAAACAAGCCGGCGGCCAGGTTCCCAAAGTCCTCACTGCTACTGGGCGCCCAGGCTGGCCTGGTCCACCCGCACGCCCGGCCCCATGGTGCTGGAGACCGAGACTTTCTTCAGATAGATGCCCTTAGTCCCCGAGGGCCTCGATTTGTTCAATGCGTCCATCAACGCCAGAAAGTTTTCCTTCAGTGCTTCCTCGGCGAACGAGGCGCGACCGATGGTGCACTGGACTATGCCGGCCTTGTCGGCGCGGTACTGGACCTGGCCGGCCTTGGCGTTCTTGACTGCATCGGCGACATTCGGCGTGACCGTGCCCACTTTCGGGTTCGGCATCAGGCCACGCGGGCCGAGGACCTGACCGAGCTGGCCGACCACACGCATCGCGTCGGGCGTGGCGATCGCCACGTCGAAGTCAATCTTGCCTTCCTTGACCTGGGCGGCGAGGTCCTCGAACCCGACGATGTCGGCTCCCGCATCCTTGGCCGCCTGCGCCTTGTCGCCCTGCGCAAACACTGCCACCCGCACCGTCTTGCCGGTGCCCTTGGGCAGCACGATCGAACCGCGCACGGTCTGATCGGACTTCTTGGCGTCGATGCCGAGATTGATGGCAACGTCGACGGATTCGTTGAATTTGGCGCTGGCGCCTTCTTTCACCAGTTTGATCGCGTCGGCGATCGGGTACGCCTTGCCGCGGTCGATCTTGGCTCGCAACTCCTTGGTTCGCTTGGAAATATGTGCCATTTCAGAACCCCTCCACTTCCACGCCCATGCTGCGCGCACTGCCGGCCACGGTGCGCATCGCCGCCTCCAGATCCGCAGCGGTCAGGTCGGGCATCTTCTGCTTGGCAATCTGCTCGACTTGCGCGCGGGTCAGCCTGCCGACCTTGTCGGTATTCGGCTTGGCGCTGCCCTTCTCGACCTTGGCTGCTTTCCTTATCAGCACCGAGGTCGGCGGGGTCTTGATGATGAAGGTGAAGCTCTTGTCCGCGTAGGCGGTGATCACCACCGGTAAAGGCAGACCCGGCTCCACGCCCTGGGTCTGGGCGTTGAAGGCCTTACAGAACTCCATGATGTTGAGGCCACGCTGGCCCAATGCCGGACCGATCGGCGGGCTCGGATTGGCTTTGCCTGCAGGAACCTGCAGCTTTACGAAGCCGACGACTTTCTTTGCCACGATAAGACTCCTCTAGAGAGTGGGTGCTAGCGCGCGCCCACAGGCGCGCTCCCCATTCAAAATCCGTGAATGGTGAATCGTGAATGGTGAATTGAAAAAACTACCCCTTGCTCAGCCGTTACCATTTCCCATTCACCATTTCCCATTCACGCCTTTTCGACCTGGCTGAAATCCAGTTCGACGGGCGTGGCGCGCCCGAAGATGGAAACCGAAACCCGCAGCTTGTTCTTGTCGTAATTCACTTCTTCCACCGAGCCGTGGAAGTCGGTGAACGGTCCTTCCTTCACGCGCACCGCCTCTCCCGCTTCGAACAGCACCTTGGGCTTAGGCTTCTCCACGCCTTCCTGGATCTGATGCAAGATCGCCTGGACTTCCTTTTCGCTGATCGGCGGCGGACGGCGCCCGGGCGCGCCGCCGACGAAACCGGTCACTTTCGGCGTGTTCTTCACCAGGTGCCAGGTCTCGTCGGTCATGTCCATCTCGACCAGCACGTAGCCCGGAAAAAACTTGCGCTCGCTGATGTTCTTCTGGCCGCTTTTCATCTCGACCACTTCTTCCACTGGGACCAGGATCTGGCCGAATTTGTCTTCCATGCCTGCCCGGCTGATGCGCTCCACCAGCGCGCGCTGGACGCTCTTCTCGAAGCCCGAGTAGGCGTGAACCACATACCACTTCTTCGACATCACGCCGCCGGCCCCATCAAGATTTTCACGCCCCACACCAGGACCGCGTCCACGATCCACAGGAAGATCGCCATCACCAGCACGAAGGCGAGCACCATTCCGGTGGTCTGCACCGTTTCCTTGCGCGACGGCCACACCACTTTCCTGGTTTCAGCCACCGCTTCCTGGGCATAGACATAGAACTGCCGTCCTGGCTCAGTCGCCCATGCCACCAATACCGCGGCGACGAATCCCGCGAGCACCGAGGCAACCCGCAGAATCAGCGCCCTGTCGCTCAAATAATAGAAGCCGGCGATTCCTGCAATGACCAGCAGTACCGCCAGCGCCAACTTGATCTTGTCTGCCATCTTTCCTTCGGAGTGCTTATCCTGCGGAGTGTTGAGTGATGAGTTTTGAATGTTAAGTTAAGATCAAAATCTCAAAATCAAACACTCAACACTCATCACTCATCACTCGCGCAGCGTTTGGCAGGCCAGGAGGGTCTCGAACCCCCAACCTTCGGTTTTGGAGACCGACGCTCTGCCAATTGAGCTACTGGCCTTTTAACCCCGGTGATTAGGTGAATAGTGATTCAGTGATTGCGCGGTTCGCTCTTGGTCACTCAATCACTTAATCACGCAATCACTTAATCACTCGATAACCTTGGACACCACGCCGGCGCCCACGGTGCGGCCGCCC
>JBOIFZ010000480.1:0-12874 GCA_050741735.1 Burkholderiales bacterium | reverse complement strand
GTCCGGTGTCGGGGCTGGGATCCAAGCTGGGGCTGGATGCGACCAACAAGTGGCCGGGAGAAACTGCGCGCACGTGGGGCAAGCCGATTGCGATGGATGTGCAGGTAAAGCAACGCATCGACCGGATCTGGTCAGACCTAGGTTTCTAGCCATGTCCAATCGACTTGCTGCGGAAACCAGCCCCTACCTGCGACAACATGCCGATAACCCGGTGGACTGGCATTCCTGGGGCGAGGAGGCGCTGAGACTCGCGCGCGAGGAGGACAAGCCGATCCTGCTTTCGGTCGGCTACTCCGCCTGCCACTGGTGCCATGTGATGGCGCACGAGTCCTTCGAGGACCCGCAGATCGCGGCCACCATGAACCGGCTGTTCGTCAACATAAAGGTCGATCGCGAAGAGCGACCCGATCTCGACCAGATCTACCAATCCGCGCATCACATGCTCACCCAGCGCGCCGGCGGCTGGCCGTTGACCATGTTTCTCACCCCCGGGCAGAAGCCGTTCTTCGGTGGCACCTACTTTCCGAAATCCCCGCGTTACGGCTTGCCCGGATTCGGCCCGTTGCTGGAGCAGGTGGCGCAGGCCTATCGCAGCAAGCGCGCGGAGATCGATCAGCAGAACGAATCCCTTCTCGAGTTCATGAATCGCACGTTGCCGGCGCCGCCCGGCGAAGTCGCGCTCACCGCGGCGCCGATAACCGCTGCGGCCGCGGATCTGCGCTCCAGCTTCGACGAAGTGCATGGGGGTTTGGGCGGCGCGCCGAAATTCCCGCACCCCTACGAACTCGCTTTCTGCCTGCGGGCGGCCGGTTCGAGCGGCGATACGCGGCTGCGCGAACTGGCGCTGCTTACGCTCGAGAAAATGGCGCAGGGCGGAATCTACGACCAGCTCGGCGGCGGTTTCTGCCGCTACAGCGTGGATCAGTACTGGCTGATCCCGCATTTCGAGAAAATGCTTTACGACAACGGGCCGTTGCTGAAGCTGTACGCGGACGCCTGGCTGATCACCGGCAATCCGCTGTTCGCGCGCGTGTGTGAGGAAACCGCGGCCTGGGTGATGCGCGAGATGCAATCTTCCGAGGGTGGCTACTATTCTTCGCTCGATGCCGATTCGGAGCACGAGGAAGGCAAGTATTACGTCTGGTCGCGCGAGGAGTTGGGCGCGCTCCTGAACGAAGACGAGATAGCGGTGGTGTTCCCGCACTACGGCGCGGAGCGGCCGCCGAATTTCGAGAACCATGCCTGGAACCTGTACGTTGCGCGGCCGCTCCAGGCGGTGGCAGAACAACTGGGGCGCGAACCGGCCGAATGCGAGCGCTTGCTGCAACGCGCGCGCAGGAAGTTGCTCGCCGCGCGCGAGCAACGCGTGCGCCCCGGCCGGGACGACAAGATCCTCACCAGCTGGAATGCGCTGATGATCGAAGGCATGGCGCATGCGGCGCGAGCATTAGGGCGCGAAGACTGGCTGGCCTCCGCGTGGCGAGCGCTGGATTTTCTTTGCACCAGGATGTGGAAGGAGGCGCGGTTACTGGCGACATACAAGGACGGCCGCGCCCACCTCAATGCCTATGTGGACGACTACGCCTTCCTGCTGGCCGCGACGCTGGAGATGCTGCAGGCGGAGTTCCGCAAACCCGACCTCGAGTTCGCAATCGGGGTTGCCGATGCGCTGCTCGAGCATTTCGAGGATCGCGGCGCAGGCGGATTTTTCTTTACCAGTCACGATCACGAGCAACTGATCCTCCGGCCCAAACCCGGCCACGACAATGCCACGCCCTCGGGAAACGGCGTTGCGGCACTGGCGCTCACCCGGCTTGGCCATTTGCTTGGCGAAACCCGCTATCTACGCGCGGCGGAGGCCACGGTGAGGCTGTTCTACCCGGCAATTGCGCAACACCCGGCCGGATTCGCGACGCTCTGCACCGCGCTCGCCGAGGTGCTGGAGCCAACGCAGACGGTGGTGCTGCGCGGCCCGCGCCAGTCCCTGCGCGAGTGGCAACAGGCGTTGTCCCGGCTCTACCTGCCCGATACGCTGATGCTGGCACTGGACTCGGCCGCCGAGGCCTTACCCGGTCCGCTGGACAAGCCTGCGGGTGCGGCTGTCAACGCCTATTTATGCCGGGGCGTTAATTGCCTCGCACCCATCCGGGATCTCGACGAGCTAGTGGGGAATCTGCGAAGCACGCCGATGGTCCAAGACGGTTGACAGTTTTCCGGGGCGGGCCAAAACCCGATAAAATGTCCGGCGCTTGAATCCAACCTGTAACGAAAGGCACGAGCAAATGAAAAAACTCCTCATGGTGATCGCGGCGGCAACTGGTGTGGCGCTTGCGGGCGGGGCGAACGCGGCAGTGGACGCTGCCAAGGCCAAGGCGCTGGCACAGTCGAAGAATTGCCTGGCGTGTCACGCGGTGGACAAGAAACTGGTGGGTCCGGCGTACGTCGAAATCGCCAAGAAATACAAGGGCAACAAGGATGCCGAGGGCATGCTGATCAAGAAGGTCATCAACGGCGGCGGGGGCGTGTGGGGTACCATCCCGATGCCGCCCAACCCGGTCAAGGAAGACGAAGCCAAGCTACTGGTGGAGTGGATCCTGTCGCTGTAGATCGGTGGTTCACGCGAACCGCAGGAAAAGCCGGCGATTGCCGGCTTTTTTGTTTCTGCCGGTCACGACAACTCAATGAATTACGAGCGAAAATTGACAATGTTTCGGAGCGTGGCCGATAATCGCGGGAGGTTTTCCAGCGTACTTACTACTGAGGGGGAGAGGAAAAATGGACACCGGAATCTTTAGAATCTCATGGCGAATCGTCGCAGTAGTGGCCGCAGTCGCGCTCGCGGCGGGCTTGGGTGCGTGCGGCAAGCAGGAGGACAAGGGCAAGACCGGCTCGTCGCTCGAGCGTGTCGTCAAGATCGGCCATGCCGCGCCGCTCACCGGCGGCATCGCCCACCTGGGCAAGGACAACGAGTATGGCGCCAAGCTCGCGATCGATGAGGCCAACGCCAAGGGCACGACCATCGGCGGCGAGAAGATCGTGTTCGAGTTGCTCAGCGAGGACGACGAGGGCAAACCGGACAAGGGTCCGATCATTGCGCAAAAATTCGTGGATGCGAAAGTCGCTGGCGTGGTCGGACACCTGAACTCCGGCGTGACCATTCCCGCCTCCGCGGTGTACAACCAGGCGGGCATCCCGATGATCTCGGGCTCCGCCACCAACCCGAAGCTTACCGAGCAGGGCTTCAACAACGTTTTCCGCACCGTCGGCCGTGACGACCAGCAGGGCCCGGCGATTGCCAATTATCTCAACGCCCAGTACAAGCCGAAGACCGTGGCCGTCATCGACGACGCGACCTCCTACGGCGAAGGTCTCGCCAACGAGGTGGAAAAGACGCTCAAGGCCGCCGGCATCGTCGTGCTGCCGCGCGAAAAGGGCACCGACAAGACCACTGACTGGAAGGCGATCCTGACCAAGTTGAAAGGCAAGAATCCGGACGCCGTGTTTTACGGCGGCATGGACCTGGGTGCCGGCCCGATGATGCGGCAGGGACGCGAACTCGGCATCAAAGCCGTGTTCGCCTTCGGCGACGGCGCGTGCACGGACAAGATGAAGGAGCTGGCGGGTGACGCTTCCGAGGGGCTGATCTGCTCCCAGGCGGGAATCCCGGTGCAGGCGGCGAGCAAGGAATTCCTGAGTGCCTTCAAGGCCAAGTTTAAGTCCGACCCGCTGATTTATGCGCCATTCACCTACGACGCCGCCAATCTCATCATCACCGCAATGCATAAAGCGGACTCCGTCGATCCGGCGAAGTATCTGCCCGAGCTTGCCAAACTCAGTTTCCAGGGCGCAAGCGGCAATATCGAGTTCGATCAGCGCGGCGATCGCAAGGACGCCGAAATGACGATATTCACCATGAAGGGCGGCACCATCACGCCCATCGCGATCCTCAAGGGCGGCAAGTCCATCAAGTTTGAGGACTTCGTCAAAGGCGCGACCTGAACACGGAAGCAGGCCGCGGCGGGCGCGAAGCAAAGCAACACAACGCAATACCATGATGCGGCGTAGACGGCACGTGCCGGCGCCGCCTGCGCCGGCGCGCCCGCATTGACCTGACCCGCGAATCACCGACCTGGACGCGCCGTGGAAATCTTTCTCCAGCAGATCATCAACGGCCTGACCCTGGGTAGCGTCTACGCCATCGTGGCGCTGGGCTACACCATGGTGTACGGCATCATCCAGCTCATCAACTTCGCGCACGGCGAAGTGGTGATGATCGGCGCGATGGTCGCGCTCACCGTGATCTCCGCGCTGGCGGGCGCAGACACGGGCCTCGCGCCGGTGCTGATCGTGCTGGCCGGAGCCGCGTGCGCGATCCCGGTGTGCATGGGCGTGGGCTACGCGATGGAGCGCGTGGCATATCGGCCGTTGCGGGGGGCGCCGCGGCTGGCACCTCTCATCACCGCAATCGGCATCTCGATCATCCTGCAGAACGTCGCCTTGATGATCTGGAGCCGCGCGCCGATTTCGTTTCCGCAGGTCATGGCCAACCCGGTGTTCGAGGTGGGCGGCGCGCACATCAGCGCGGTGCAGATCGCGATCATTCTCACATCCATTGCATTGATGGGCGGACTCACCGCGCTGGTGTACCGTACTCGGCTGGGAATCGCGATGCGGGCCACCTCGGAGAATCACCAGATCGCCGGCCTGATGGGAATCAACGTAAACAAGGTGATTGCATTCACCTTTATCGTCGGCGCAGGGCTCGGTGCGGTTGCCGGCGTGATGGTCGGAACTTACTACGGCGTTGCCCACTACACCATGGGAGCGTTGCTCGGGATGAAGGCCTTCGCGGCCGCCGTCCTTGGCGGCATCGGTAATCTTGCGGGCGCGATGCTGGGCGGAATCCTGCTCGGGGTGGTGGAGGCGCTGGGCGCGGGATATATCGGCGAACTGACCGACCTGTGTCGCTATTCGTGGCTTGCGGACATGCTTGCCGAGAACTGTGCACAGAACCAGCACTTCATTCTGTTCGGCAGCAACTATCAGGACGTGTTCGCTTTCCTGGTTCTGATCGCCGTGCTGGTGTTCCGGCCGTCCGGCCTGCTGGGCGAGCGCGTGGGAGACCGTGCATGAAGCGACGGCCCGATGTTTGACGCTCTTGTGCAAATGCGGCGCCACCCCGCCTCGCTCTGGGTCGGGGTGGTGTTGGTGGCGGCCGCGCTGCTGGTGCTGCCGTTCGTGCTGGCCTCCGTCGGCACGGCCTGGGTGCGCATCACCAATCTCGCCATCCTGTTCATCTTTCTGTCGCTGGGCTTGAACATCGTCGTCGGCTTCGCCGGTTTGCTCGATCTTGGGTACATCGCCTTCTACGCAGTCGGGGCCTATACCTACGCGTTGCTCGCCTCGCCGCATTTCGGCCTGCACCTGCCTTTCTGGGTCATCCTGCCGATCGGTGCGGCGCTGGCCTGCCTGTTCGGGGTTTTGCTGGGTGCGCCGACGCTGAAGTTGCGTGGCGACTATCTCGCGATCGTGACGCTGGGTTTCGGCGAGATCGTGCGCATCTTCCTCAACAATCTTTCACAGCCGGTCAACCTCACGAACGGACCGCAGGGCGTCACGCTTATCGATCCGTTCACGATCGGCAATTTCAATTTCGCCCGCAGCGAAGCCGTCTTCGGGCTGACGTTCAGCGGCCCGATCAAGTATTACTATCTGCTGATGCTGGTGCTGCTCGCGGTAATCGTGATCAACCTGAGGTTGGAGAATTCGCGCATCGGCCGGGCCTGGGTCGCGATCCGCGAGGACGAAGTCGCCGCCCAGGCGATGGGCATCAACACCCGCAACATCAAGCTGCTGGCGTTCGCGATGGGCGCGAGTTTCGGCGGCATCGCCGGCGGCATGTTTTCGGCAATGCAGGGCTTCATCAGCCCGGAGAGCTTCGTGGTGGTCGAATCCATCATGGTGCTGTCGATGGTGGTCCTCGGCGGGATGGGCAATATCGGCGGCGTGGTCATCGGCGCGTTGTTGCTTTCCTTTGTTCCGGAAGTGCTGCGCTATACCGTGGAGCCGGCGCAAAGGGCCGTGTTCGGCCGCATGCTGATCGAACCGGAGGTCATCCGGATGCTGTTGTTCGGTCTGGCACTGGTGCTGATGATGTTGTACCGGCCGGCCGGGATCTGGCCGTCCAAGACGCGCAAACGAGAGTTCGCCGAACAGGACTGAGCCGGGATGGGAACCGCGCCCGCGGCGTTGCTCGACGCGCGCCACATCGAAAAGCACTTCGGCGGCGTTGCTGCACTTGCCGACGTGTCACTGACGATCCGGCGCAACGAGATTTACGGCCTGATCGGGCCTAACGGGGCGGGCAAGACCACGCTGTTCAACGTTCTTACCGGGCTGTACGAACCGGATGGCGGGCGTTTCGAATTCGACGGCATCAATCTGATCGGGCTCAAGCCGCATCGCGTGGTCGGGCATGGCATCGCGCGCACGTTCCAGAACATCCGCCTGTTCGGCAATATGACGGCGCTGGAAAACGTCATGGTGGGGCGCCACGTGCGTACCCATGCCGGGGCTCTCGGTGCGATCCTGCGCGGCCAACGCACCATGGCGGAGGAATCGGCGATCCGCCGCCGAGCGCGCGAACTGCTCGACTATGTCGGCATCGCGCGCCACTCGCATGCGCTGTCGAAAAATCTGTCCTACGGGGACCAGCGGCGTCTGGAGATCGCCCGGGCGCTTGCCACCGAGCCGAAGCTGCTGGCGCTGGACGAGCCGGCCGCCGGCATGAATGCGACCGAAACTGCCGACCTGCGCCGTTTGCTCATCAAGATCCGCGGCGACGGGGTGACCATCCTTCTGATCGAGCACGACGTCAAACTGGTGATGGGTTTGTGCGACCGGGTGGCGGTGCTCGACTACGGCAAGAAGATCGCCGAAGGCGAACCGGTAGCGGTGAAGAACGATCCGGAAGTGATTCGCGCCTATCTCGGAGGCGCGTTGCCTTGAACGCCCTTCTGGAGGTTTCCGGGTTGAAGGTGGCCTACGGCGGCATCAACGCGGTCAAGGGCATCGACCTGAACGTGGGCGAAGGCGAGATGGTGGCGTTGATCGGCGCCAACGGAGCGGGCAAGACCACGACGTTGAAGGCGATCTGCGGGATGCTGCATCATGGCGGTAAGGTGCACTACCGCGGCGAGGATGTCAGCGCGCTGTTGTCCTACCGGCTGGTCGAGCGCGGGCTGGCGCTGGTGCCGGAGGGGCGCGGCGTGTTCGGTCGGCTGACGGTGCATGAGAACCTCGAGATGGGTGCGTACACGCGCAACGACCGCGCCGCGGTTCGTGCTGATCTCGATCGCATTTACTCGCTGTTCCCGCAACTTGCCGAACGCCGGAACCAGACCGCGGGCACGCTATCGGGGGGCGAGCAGCAGATGCTCGCAATCGGGCGCGCATTGATGAGCCGCCCGAAGCTGCTGTTGCTCGATGAGCCGAGCATGGGACTGGCGCCGATGATGGTGGAGAAGATTTTTTTTACCATACGCACCATATCGCGGGAAGGCGTTACGGTGCTGCTGGTCGAGCAGAACGCAAAGCTCGCACTGGAAGCCAGTCACCGGGGCTACGTGATGGAAAGCGGGCTGATCACCGTAGCCGACAGCGCCCGGACCTTGCTCGACAACCCGCAGGTGAGGCAGGCATATCTGGGCGAGTAAGCGGCGGCGGAACCGTTGCCGTCCCGATCGGGGCGTGGTAACAGGACACCAGAATAATGGCGACCGTACTGGTAAAGCGCAGATTGGCGGCACTGGGTGATCGTGCCGGTATTCTCTTTCGCGTCGAGTTTGCGGACCGTTCGCATTACCAGAACGGCGCCGGCACGCCGGCGTTCACCATTGTGATTCACAAGCGTGCGGCCGAGCTTCGCACCGCGCTGTTCGGGCACATCGGTTTCATCGAGTCCTATTTCGACGGCGACGTCGATATCGAGGGCGATCTCGGCGCAGCGTTCCGGGTCGGGCTCGAAGGCGGCTTCGCGCATAACCCGAACGCCCTGATCGTCATTCGCAACCACTGGCACGAGTTGCGCTTCTCCAATCGCTCGATCGCGCAGGCCAGAAAGAACGCGCGTTTCCACTACGGCCTGGGCACGGAGTTCTATCGGTTCTGGCTCGATTTGCCGTCGATGATGTACACCTGCGCCTACTGGAAGGAAGACACCGCGACGGTCGAAGAGGCGCAGCGCGAAAAAAACGATCACGTCTGCCGCAAGATCCGGCTGTCGCGCGGCGAGACGGTGGTGGACATCGGTTGCGGATTCGGTGGCTTCCTGTTTCATGCTCTGGAGCACTACGGCGCGCTGCCGACCGGCATTAACACCACTCCCGAGCAGGTCACGGCGGTGCGAGACGAGATCCGCCGCCGCGGGCTTGAAGGCAGGGTAGAAGTCCGCGAGGCCGACTTGCGCGAGGTGGACCGGCAGTACGACAAGGTGGTGTCGATCGGCGTGCTCGAGCATGCCGGGCGCGACCAGTTGCGAGCGGTAGTCAAGGCCCACGCGGATTTCCTCAAGCCCGGCGGTCTCGGCATGCTGCACTTCATCGGCCATGTCGGCGTGCGCGACACCGAGTTCTATATCCGCAAGCACGTGTTTCCGGGCGGCTGGATCCCTAGCCTGGCCGAAACCATCGCCGCCATGGAGGAGTGCGGGCTCGAGGTCGTCGACATCGAGAACCTGCGCCGTCACTATGCGTTGACGCTGGATGCCTGGGCCGAGCGCTTCGACCGCAACTGGGACAAGATCCGGGCGCTCGATCCGGCGAAATTCAGCGAGCACTTCCGCCGGGTATGGCGCACCTATCTGTATGCCTGTGCGGAAATGTTCCGCTCGCCCCGCACCCGCACGCACCTGTTCCAGATCGTGTTCAGCAAGGGTAATGTCTCGAAAGACAATTATCCGATGAGCCGCGCATTTCTCTACGAATGGCACTGAGCGTGCCTGCGGCCGGCGCGGAATCGAACCATCCTTCTCCGGAGCGGCGCATGCAGGACTACGCAGCGCGCAAGGCGAGACTGGCCGCACAGCTCCGGGCCGGGGCGGGCCACCTCGCGCTTGAAAAGGAAACTTCCAATCTCTTCCGCGACCGTGCGCCGGCCGCGGCGCAGCGCCTCGACGTGCGCGATTTCAACCACGTGCTGGAAGTCAATGCGCAGCAAGGCTGGGTGGATGCCGAGGGCATGACCAGCTATGAGGAGTTGGTCGACGCCACGCTGCGCCGCGGCTCGATGCCGGCCGTGGTGCCGCAACTGAAGACCATCACGCTCGGTGGCGCGGTCGCCGGCGTGGGCATCGAGGCCACTTCGTTCCGCTACGGGCTGGTGCACGACACTGTGCTGGAGATGGATGTCCTGGCCGGCGACGGCCGGATCTACCTGTGTTCGGCCGCGAACGAGCATCGCGACCTGTTCTTCGGTTTTCCCAATTCCTACGGCACGCTGGGCTACGCCTTGCGGGTACGCGCGAAGACGGTTCCGGTGAAGAAGTTCGTGCGCATCGACCATGCCGGTTTTAGCGACCCGAGCGCTTACTTTGCTGCGCTGGAACGGGCCTGCGCATCGGCAGCCGATTTTGTCGATGGCGTGGTGTTTGGCGCCGGTGAGATGTATCTGACCACAGGAAGATTCACTGACGAAACGCCGTTCACGAGCGACTACACATTCGAGCACATCTACTACCATTCGATCCGCGACAAGGCCACCGATTACCTCGCGGCGCGCGATTTCCTGTGGCGCTGGGACACCGACTGGTTCTGGTGCTCCAAAAATCTGGGCGCGCAGAATCCGCTGATCCGCAGGCTGCTCGGCAGGTCTCGGCTCAACTCGCGCACCTACACCAAGTTCATGCGCTGGAACAGCCGCTGGAAACTCTCCCACCGGCTCGACAGGCTATCGGGGCTGCATCGCGAGTCGGTGATCCAGGACGTCGACATCCCGCTCGCGCGCGCGCCCGAATTCCTCGAATTCTTCCGGCGCGAGATCGGCATCCTGCCGGTCTGGATCTGTCCGATCCGGGCTGGCGATCCGCAAGCGCGGTTCGACCTGTACCCGCTGGTCGCGGGCGGAACCTATGTCAACTTCGGCTTCTGGGACGTGGTGAAATCCCGGGTCGCTCACCCGAGCGGGCATTTCAACCGGCTCATCGAACGCAAAGTCGCCGAACTCGGCGGAATCAAGTCGCTTTATTCAGAAAGCTACTATCCGCGCGAAGAGTTCTGGGGAATCTACGGCGAAACGGCCTACCGGCGCCTGAAGGGCAAGTACGATCCGCAGGGCAGGCTGCGCGATCTGTACGACAAGTGCGTGCTCAGGGCTTAGAAACTGGACCATGGATCCAGTCGCGTGCAACCAGGAACTTCTCGTACAACGCCGCCTCGGCGGTGCCGGGCTCGGGCTTCCAGTCGTAGCGCCACTTCGCCATTGGCGGCAGCGACATCAGGACGGATTCGGTGCGTCCGCCGGATTGCAGTCCGAACAGCGTGCCGCGGTCGTAGACCAGATTGAACTCGACGTAACGTCCGCGCCGATAGGCCTGGAAGTCGCGTTCGCGATCGCCGTAAGGCAGATCCCTGCGGCGTTCGGCAATCGGGACATAGGCGTCGACGAAATGGTCGCCGACGCTGCGGGTGAGCGCGAAGCAGGTATCGAAATCCGGTTCGGACAGGTCGTCGAAAAAAATGCCGCCGATCCCGCGTGGTTCCTGGCGATGCTTGAGGAAAAAATACGTGTCGCACCACTTTTTGAATTTCGGATGCACTTCGGCTCCGAACGGATCGAGCGCGGCCTGGCAGGTCTGGTGGAAGTGAACGGCGTCCTCCTCGAATCCGTAGTACGGCGTCAGGTCCATCCCGCCGCCGAACCACCATACCGGATCGGCCGCGTCTTTCTCGGCCACGAAGAAACGCACGTTCATGTGAACCGTGGGTACATAGGGGTTGCGCGGGTGCAACACCAGCGACACGCCCATTGCCTGGAACGAGCGTCCGGCAAGATCGGAGCGCAATACGGTGGCCGAGGGCGGAAGCGACGACCCGGTGACGTGAGAGAAGTTGACCCCGCCGCGCTCGAACAGACTGCCTTCCTCGATCAGGCAACTCACTCCCCCGCCCCCGTCAGGACGATCCCATGAAACGCGGCGGAAGGCGTTGCCGTCCATCTCCTCAAGGCGGCCGACGATCCAGTCCTGCAGACTGGTCAGGTACTCCCTGATCGTCTTGATTTCCATGCTGGTCTATAGGGTGCTTTTCTTGGCCCCGATGGCGCGGAAGCCGATGTCGCGGCGCATCTGTCGCCCTGCGAACTGGATGCCCTCGGCGATTTCGTAGGCGCGCCGCTGCGCCACGCGCACCGTGTCGCCAAGCGCGGTCACGCACAGCACCCGTCCGCCGTCGACGACGACCTTGCCCCCCACGAGCGCGGTGCCGGCGTGAAACACGTGGAAATCGTCGCCAGCGCGCGGCAGCCCGGTTATCTCGTCGCCCTTGCGCGGATTGTCCGGATAGCCAGCTGCGGCCATCACCACGCCGAGCGCGACCCTGCGGTCCCACTCGACTTCGATGTTTTTCAGTGTGCCGTTAACGGCGTGCTCGATGAGCGTGAACAGGTCGCTTTTCAGCCGCATCATGATCGGCTGGGTCTCCGGATCACCCATACGGCAGTTGAACTCGAGTACCTTGGTGTCGCCGTCTGGACGGATCATCAGGCCGGCGTAAAGATATCCGGTGTAAGGCGTGCCCTGCTTCCCCATCCCGGCAACCACCGGCTGAATGACTTCACGCATGACCCGCGCGTGGATGGTCGGGGTCAGCACCGGCGCCGGCGAGTACGCGCCCATTCCACCGGTATTCGGGCCATGGTCGCCGTCGAGCAGACGCTTGTGATCCTGGCTCGACGCCAGCGGCAGGACGTGTTTGCCGTCCACCATCACGATGAAACTGGCTTCCTCTCCTTCCAGAAACTCCTCGATGACCACGCGCGCGCCTGCGGCCCCCATCCCGTTGTCGACCAGCATCATGTCGATGGCGGCGTGGGCCGCCTCGAGCGTCATTGCCACCACCACGCCTTTGCCGGCGGCAAGTCCGTCGGCCTTGATGACGGTCGGCGCGCCCTGCTGCCTGACGTAATCGCGCGCGGCTTTGGCGTCGGAGAAAGTGGCATACGCCGCCGTCGGAATACCGTTCGCGAGCATGAAGGCCTTGGCAAAATCCTTCGAGGATTCGAGCTGCGCCGCCTGCCGCGTTGGGCCGAAGATCTTCAACCCGGCCGTGCGAAACGCATCGACGATGCCTTGCGAGAGCGGCACCTCGGGCCCGACCACGGTGAGCGCGATCGACTCCTTGCGGGCGAAATCCACCAGTTCCGGTATCGAGGTGATCGGCACGTTGAACAATCCGTCCTCGCGCGCCGTGCCGGCGTTGCCCGGCGCGACGTAAACCCGTCCGATACGCGGCGACTGCCCCAGCCGCCAGGCGAGCGCGTGCTCGCGACCGCCGCTACCGACTACCAGTAAGTTCATAGGTCTGAATTAACCACAGAGACACAGAGGCACAGAGAAAATCCAAAACGAATGCTTACACTAAGATACCAAGAGCGGGCAACGTGCTATGAATTCCCGTCCTGCTCCCTTGTTCCTCATGCGTTTTGTCTTCCTTTGCTTTCTCTGTGTCTCTGTGCCTCTGTGGTGAATGCTAATGCCGGAAATGGCGCACGCCGGTGAACGCCATGGCGATACCGTGTTCGTCGGCGGCGGAGATGACCTCTTCATCGCGCACGCTGCCGCCGGGCTGGATGACCGCCGCAGCCCCGGCCTTGGCAACGA
>JBOIFZ010000479.1:0-10390 GCA_050741735.1 Burkholderiales bacterium | reverse complement strand
GTGCTGGACGAGGCACAGCGTTGCCCGGCGCTGTTCTCCTATTTGCAAGGCCTTGTGGACAGTGACCGGAGGCCGGGCCGCTTTGTGCTGACGGGCTCGCAACAGTTCGGCCTGCTGACCGGTGTCAGCCAGTCGCTGGCGGGCCGTGTGGGGCTTCTGCAGTTGCTGCCTTTCTCGCTGGGGGAGATTGCCGATTCCGCGGCTCCGGCGTCCATGGAGGATCTGCTTTTTGCGGGGCTGTATCCGCCGGTGCGCGACCGCAATCCGCCTCCGCATGTCTGGTACGCCGACTACACGGCCACCTACATCGAGCGCGACGTTCGCCAGATGGTGAATGTGAGGGATCTTTCCGCCTTCCGGCGCTTTCTGCGGATGTGCGCGACGCGAACCGGCCAGACCGTGAATCTTTCGGCGCTCGCCGCCGATTGCGGAATTACCCACAATACTGCAGCAGCGTGGCTCTCGGTGCTCGAGGCCAGCTACCTGGTGTTCCGGCTGCCGCCGTACTTCCGCAATTTCGGAAAGCGTCTGGTGAAGACGCCCAAACTCTACTTTCTCGACCCCGGTCTCGCAGCGTGGCTTGCCGGCGTGCGTTCCGCCAACGATCTCCGCCACGGGCCGATGCGCGGTTCCTTGTTCGAAACTTGGGTCGTGGCGGAAGTCGTGAAGCGCATCAACCACCACCTGTTACCGTTGCAGACGTTTTACTGGCGCGACAGCGCGGGCCACGAGATAGATGTGCTGGTCGAACGAGAAGAACGCTTGCTGCTGCTAGAGTGCAAAGCGGGCGTTACCGCCGCCGCCGATTGGTTCTCGCCGTTCGAGCACCATGTGGACTTGTTGGAAGCGGCTTCCGGATTATTGGTATTTGGCGGTGAGGGTACCTATCGTCGCGGCCGCATCGAGGTGTTTGGCTGGCGGGCAATCGACAAGGCGCTGGACTTGATGCTCGGTGAAGGGGCGTAAGGTGAAAGCCTGCCAGCCGTTCTGCCCATTCTTCGATTAGACGACGTTCATGCGAACGAAATGGCTGATCCTCTCGCACGCTTTCAACATGGACGGGCGGGCGGCGAGCCATACCATCACCGACAAGATCCCCCATTTGCTCGATGCGGGCGTCAAACCGATCGTCATCAGCGCGCCGACCGGCCGGCGCGATGAGGTTCTGCCGCATTACCAGGTGCCCGCGGTAGCCCCTTCCGGTCTTCGCTTCGATTTCCGCCATGTCCTGCGCGTGCGGTTCGGTAGCGGCTGGAATTACAAAATCTCACGGGGTCTGATGAACCTTCTCCTGATTCCGCCGCTGGTATTGGAGCGATTGTTCATTCACCTGGAAAGCCAGTGGTCCTGGTTCGTCCTCGCTTACTTCAGGGGTGCTCGGCTTATCCGGGCCGGGAAGGTGAATCTCATTTACTCGACGGGTGGGGCGAACTCGGCGCATTACGCCGGGTATCTGCTTGCGAGACGCTTCAGCATTCCCTGGATGGTCGAGATCCACGATCCGATGATCCACGAGAACTGGAAGCGATCGCGGATGGCCTACGCCTGGGCCAGATACCTGGAAAAGTTGATCTGCCGTCACGCGAGCATCGCTATCTGGTTCACCGAGAAGGCTCTGGAACGCGCACGAGAACGCAATCCGGAACTGGGCGACAGAGGCCATGCCATCATCCCCGGAGCGGAGCGTCCCGACTTCGGCGATGCCCGCTACGCCCGCCGCGAATTCATGTCCATTGGACACTTTGGCTCGCTTTCCGCAACACGAAATCTGGAAGTATGTCTCCAGGGGTTGCGCCGATTCCTCGACCAGCACCCCGAGGCGCGCAAAACTGTTCGCCTGGAAGTGTATGGATCCGACCCGGACAACGTGAGCAAGGCGGCTTTGACGGCATTTCCGTACAGGGAAAATGTGGCTCTGCACGGCCGTCTGGAATTCGACCCGGAATCCGGCTTGTCGGGGCGGGACCGGGTCCTGCGTCACATGCGCACTTCCGATTGCTTGCTGCTCCTGCACGGGAAGGAACCCTTCTGCGAGGAATACATTCCCTCCAAACTCTACGAATATGCATGGGCGCGGCGTCCCATTCTGGCGCTGACCTGGAAGAATCCCCAACTGGACGGACTGCTCGCCAAGGCGGCCCACGACGTGGTAAACGCCGCCGACTCCGAGGGCGTAGCCGGTTGCCTGGAGACCTTGTACAAGAGATGGGCGAACGACGAACTCGTTGATACGATGGCGGAGTTTCAATTCCCCGTCGGGAGCGCGGTGAACGAAATTCTGAGACTTGTCGGTATCCTCGATGGCAACCGGTGACCTGGTTCTGTTCTGCAAGAGTTACCGGCAGGACTTGCGGCGTGCGGTTCAATTGTGCCGGAGCGTGCACGAATTCAATCGCGATTCGATCCCTTTTTATCTTTCCGTGCCGGCAGAGGATCTGAACGCGTTCGCAGAATCGCTCAAAGGCCTGAACGTTGCTCTCATCGCCGATGCGGAGATCGTGGGAAAGAATCCGCGGATCGAAGGTGATCGCTTTGCGAAATTGCCCGGAGGCAAGGCCCAGCAGATCGTCAAGGCCGAGTTCTGGCGATATGGCGCTGCCGGGAATTATCTTTGTCTGGATAGCGACAGCTTCTTCCTGCGGGAATTTCGCTGCGCGGACTTCATTTCTCCGGATGGACACCCGTACACGGTCATGCATGAGGCAAAGGAGTTGCTGCACTTTGCCGCGTTGAGCGGGATGGCGAGAATTGCGCGCGACCGGCAGCGGGAATGCGCGGAAATCATGGGCATTTTCGGGCGCAGCGGGCGATGCTTCGAGTTTGGCCCGACACCGGTAGTATGGAGCGGCCGTGTCTGGCGCGATCTCGATGAGAAATATCTGATGCCGAAAGGGCTGAGCATCATCGACGCGATCGGTCTTCACCCCGGCGAATTGCGATGGTACGGAGAGGCCTTGCTTGCGTTCAAGAGCGTCCCACTGCTACCGATTGAGCCGATATTCCGTTGCTACCACTACGAGGAGCAGTACTACCTGTACAGGAAAATCGGAGAGAACGAGACTGCCGTCGCCCGTAACTATCTTGGGGTATGCATGCAGTCCAACTGGGACAAGAAGCTGGATTTGACCAGAAAGTTCAGATTCAGCAGATTCAGGCGCGCGGTCAAGCGGTTCCTTTTTCCCTAGGGCAAGCCCCCGAGATCGTGCCCAGGACCCAGGGGGTGTGTGATTGACTAACGAGGTAGCGCTGATGGTTTTTCACTATGGCTTTCGTCAATCCAGAGAGTCGACGTTCTTCGAGGCGGCGCGATGAGCGTTTCGGTCATCGTCATCACCAAGAACGAGGCGGATGTCATCGAGCGCTGCCTTCGGTCGGTGGATTGGGCGGATGAGGTCATTGTGCTCGACTCCGGCAGCACCGATCGGACGGTCGAGATTTCGCGAGGGCTGGGCGCACGGGTGAGCGTGACCGCAGACTGGCCGGGTTTCGGTCCGCAGAAGAATCGCGCGCTGGCACAGGCCACCGGCGACTGGGTGCTGTCGCTGGACGCGGACGAGTGGGTAACGCCGGAACTGCGGGATGAGATTCTGAACGTGATTACTCGTACGGATGGAACCGTGGCGTTCCGAGTCCCGCGCCTGTCAAGCTTCTGCGGACGGTTCATGCGTCATTCGGGATGGTGGCCGGATTATGTCACCCGGCTTTTTTTTCGCGGCGCCGCAAGGTTCAGCGACGATGTCGTACACGAACGCGTGATCGTCGAGGGCAAAGCCGGCACGCTGCGCGAACTGATCATGCACGAGACATTCGTCGATCTGGATGAGCTGCTGCAGAAGATGAACAATTACTCTTCGCTGGCGGCGCAGGAAATGCGGCACGGCGGCAGGAAGGCCGGGCTTGCTGGTGCCGTGTTGCGGGGGCTGTGGGCATTCATACGCACCTATTTTTTGCGTGGCGGATTTCTCGACGGCCGCGAAGGATTCATGCTCGCGGTGGCCACCGCCGAGGGGACGTACTACCGCTACGCGAAACTGATGCTGCTGGACAAGAAGTGACGCAGGATTGCGAATGGTGAATCCTGCGCCGGCGTTTCATCGGGGCGGGTTCGTGCCGGTGCAGGAGCCGGGGCGGATTCTGGTGGTCGTGACCAGGCGCATTGGCGACGTCCTGCTAACTGTGCCGTTGGTCCGTTCGCTCAAGTGCGCGTGGTCGTCGGCGCGCATCGACATGTTGGTCTTCAAGGGCACCGAGGGTGTGCTGGCCGGAAATCCCGACCTCGATGAAGTGATCGTTGTGCCCGCCTCGCAGCCGGCAATTGAGGCGTTGCGCTTTGCCAGGCGGCTATGGCGGCGTTACGACTTGGCGATCTCCACCTCTCCCAGCGATCGCCCGACCCTGTACGCCTGGCTTGCCGGAAAGAGCCGCATCGGCGTCATGGCATCGGGCGCCAAGCACGCATGGAAGCGCGGCTTGCTGCACGCGACCGTCCCTTTCGACGATCTCGATACGCATACCGTGGTGCAGAACCTGTGGCTTGCCGATCTGCTCGGGCTGCCGCGCCGCTTCGATATGCCTATTGGCCGGTCGGAAGAGGATGAGCGCCGCGTTGAAGGCCTGTTCGCGGGATTCCGCAAAGCGCGATTTGCGGTGCTGCATTTGTATCCCAAATTTATCTACAAGATGTGGGACCCGGATCAGTGGCGCGAGCTGGCTGCATGGCTGATCGACCGGGGCATCACCGTTGTTTTTAGTGGCAGCAGCGACCAGCAGGAGCTTCGCTACGTGAACGAGTTCGCAGATGGACTCGGCCGCCACGCTGAGAACCGGCACCCGCTGAACCTGGCGGGAAAACTGAGCTTCTCGCAGCTCGCCGTGCTGCTGGAGCGGGCCGCGCTTTACGTAGGCCCGGATACCGTCACGACGCATCTTGCGGCCGCGGTCGGCGTGCCCACGGTGGCGTTGTTCGGGCCCTCGAATCCGGTCAAATGGGGTCCCTGGCCGAAAGGCTGCGATGCCGACCCGTCCCCCTACCGGTTTCGCGGCACGCAGTTCGTCGGCAACGTCGCGCTGGTGCAGGGCGCAGGCCATTGCGTACCGTGCTTGCAGGAAGGCTGCGCCCGTCACGAAGGCAGCGAGAGCGTGTGTCTGCAGATGCTGGCTGCCGGATCCGTGATCGAGGCAGCGGAAAATCTTCTCGCCCGAACGCGGGTCCCGGCGTAGAGAACCTTTTGCTCAAGCACCCGGCATGAACACGCCCATCCGGGTTGTCGAAGCCATGCCAAATCACAAAATTTTCTTCGCCAGCCGGACCGTGATCCAAGACATGGATCTCTTCCTCGCCTATACGGGTCTCGATTCTCAATATGCGTTCGCTTTCCATGACGATACCGGATGTTCTTCGTGGCCTAACGCCTTGCGGTGCGGCGACCGCATTATGTTCGATGAATGCGCAACCAAAACGCTTTAATGTCGATCTTTCTCTTGTGCAGCGAGTTCCTGACTTTTGCACGCCATCTACGGAAACGGCTGGAGCGCAGGCTCTGCAATTTTGCCAACATCGGCCGGTCCAGCGGAAATTGCGCGCAGCGCTCGGCCAGCTTTTCAGTCGATAAGCCTGATGGAAAACTGCCGAAGAACCGGCGCAATAAAATGGGCACCTCGGAGCCATAATTCCAGTAGTGGGCCAGGCAGTCATCGAATGGCTTGACTTGAAATCGGCTTGTGGCGACCAAAGAAAAAGCAAGCTGCTCGATGTAGATTCGTTGTCGAACGTCAAGTAACAAGTCATCGGTAACGGCGAGAACATCGTCGACCAGCCCCGTTGCTCCGGAGGGGACGCCGATGGCCCCCGAGTTCCACATTGTCCACGGAGGATCAGCGCGGAGGTTCCATTCGACGAGCCTGTTCCTTTTCTCGTGCAATAAACGCAAATAATTGGGGTAGAAGTTGGCCGACAGCGTTCCCTCGAATTTGTGCATATAGAAGACGGGCACAATACCATTCCGCTGCGGTCCGCTGTCCGTTAATAATTTGAATTGTTCATCAGGGATATCGAGCCAATGAGTGTCGCAGTCGACATATATGAGAGGCAGACCTAATTCGGCTTGCGCGCGCCGCAGTATTTCCAGCTTGATCCGGTGTATGAACTCCAGCGGTCCGCGAAAATGTTTTAATTCCTTGGCAGTGACATGAACCGAACGGATGAAATCGTGGACTGGGGATTGCTCCGGTCGATCCGTAAAAATCACAATGCGAAAATCCTCCCGCTGTTGCTTCAACAACAGATCGAGCAGCGTCAATACCGAAAATCGGGTTTGGTCGTAAAATTTTTGCCCACCGTGCGACAGATAAACGATTGTGTGCTGCATGGGAAGCCCTATTCTGCGTGCCGATTATCGCGGCTCATCGACGCTGCCGCGCTCCGAAGATCGAACCGTGCCAAGCGAAGGCTGCGGGGCACTTCGCAAGCCACAAAAGTGCCGGTACAACTGATTGTCAGGTGACGACGTTCTTTTGTACCCGTGATCTGAATTCGGACAGACTGTTCTCACTCGGAAAAGCCTGTTTGGGCACCAAGCGAAATTAAGAGATCGGAGTAGTATAGAAGAAACAGCCGACCATCCTCTTTCGATTTGAAAAAGTCCGACCAAGGAGTCGTGTACTGGCCATTCGAGTCGCGCGCGGTAAATCCAGCATCAGACCAGGACAGCTCAAAAGATAAGCGCATCGAGCGGCTGAAAAAGTTTGCAGCCCAGATGCGCCAATGGCTCGGGGACAACCCCGAAGACCGGCGTGGGGCGAAGGGTGCAATCCGCAAGAGCAACCGCGCCAATAACGAGTCCGCCAAGATGGCGACCTCCGAAGGCGTCATTCAGGGCTACTGCGGGGTGGTGGCGGTCGATAGCGCCCACCAAGTCAACGTCGAAGCCCAGGCCCACGGAAGCGGCTCGGAGCAGGAACTGCTCGTGCCCGTGGTCGAGCCGATGCGCGATCTGATCGAGAAAGATTCCATCGTCACTGCCGATGCGGGCTATCACGGCGAGGCCAACCTCAAAGCCTTGGCCGAGTCGAACATTAATGCACTGATCGCCGATAACGCGATAAGAAAGCGCGACGAACGCTTTGCCGCGCAGGACAAACACAAGGCCCAGCCCGATCCGCTCTGGGACAAGACGCCCAACCAGAAGAAGACACGGCTATTCGGCCCCCGGGATTTCCACCACGACGAGAAGGCAGCGAGAGCGTGTGTCTGCAGATGCTGGCTGCCGGGTCCGTGATCGAGGCAGCGGAAAATCTTCTCGCCCTAACGCGGGTCCCGGCGTAGAGAACCCTTTGCTCAAGCACCCGGCATGAACACGCCCATCCAGGTTGTCGAGCCGACCCTCGAGAGCCACTCAGGTCACTGCCATAGCCTGGTTTCCAGTTTTTGTCGGGCCGCCTCTGACCGGCAGATCCGACTATGGGCGGGAAAAGGAGCGGAGAACTTCGTTTTCGGCCCGGGCGTTACCGTGCACCCTCACTTCAGTCGCAGGTTCAGGCTTTTTCAGTCGCTGTTCCTGTTGCGCCGGTTGCTGCGCGAGCCGTTTCCGGTGTTCATTCCCACAGCGCGGCGCGTGGACCTGACGCTGTTGAATCTGGCAGCCGGAAAACAGATCGCCACGAACCGGGTGTTTCTGTATTTCCACTGGGTCAGGGAGACGCCGGACAAGTTGCATTTCCTGCGCAGGATCGCTGCGCGCCAGCCCAACCTCGTGATCCTGGGCACCACCGCGAGTGTGGTGGAGGTGTTCCGGCGCTGCGGCTTTACGCACGTCTCGCTGTTGCCGTACCCGTCGACGGAAGCCCGCCGCCCTGGCACCGCGGTGCCTTTCCGCCGACTGCTCTACGCGGGCGCCGCTCGCCAGGACAAGGGTTTCCGACAGGTCGTGGACTTCGTCGAGTTCCTGACGCGCAAGAAGGAAATAATCCCGGTCACGATCCAGGTCTCGGCCGACCACTACGGCAAGTACGATGTGGCCACGCGCGAGGACATCACCCGGCTGCGCTCAATCGGGTATGCACCGCTCGAATTGGCCGCGGAGACCCTGTCACCCGAAGACTATGGCGCGCTGTTTCCGGGCAGCATCTGCCTGCAACTCTACGATCGCGCGGACTTCAGGGACCGGGTGAGCGGTGTGATGCTGGATGCGCTGGCCCACGGGTCTCCGATCGTCGCGACTGCAGGAACCTGGATGGCGAAGTTGATAGAACTCTTCGGGGCCGGGATCGCGATCGAGGAACCGACGCCCGAGAAACTCCATCGTGCCGTAACGCAAATCATTGTTGGTTACGCCGGGTTCCGGGATCGCGCTTTCAACGCGGGTCAGGCACAGGCGCAGAAATCCTGGAACGTGCTGCTTGATCTTATCGAGAACGGTGAACGGTGAACGGTGAACGGCGAACACAAAACCGGGAAACAGAAGCGCTCAGGTGCGGACGCTCTTATGGAGACCGCCGACCAGTTTGGAAACCCGCTCCAACATTTCAAAAATAGGCGAATCCTTGTCGAGATAGCCTAAGTCGACTGCAATCAGCAATTGGGTTTCAAGCTCACTTATGGAGCCCATCGAAATGCTCAGAAACTGCGCAAATTCTTTCGAGCCATGTCGGGCTGCACCTTCCGCAATGTTGCTGGGCACGGACACCGCAGAGCGCCGCAATTGGGCAGTCAGTCCGTAGATCTCCTCTTTCGGGAATTCCTGGCTTACTCTATACGCTAACGACACGAGAGCCATCGCTTTCTTCCAGGCTTCGAGCTTGTAATGCGGCCTGTTTCCGGGCATATCGATACCTTCAATAGCTTGCCTTCCACCGATTACTGATCACTGTTTACCGTTTACCGATCACTGTTCACCGTACTCCGGCCTCATGTGCCTGCTCATCGGCGTGGTAGCTCGAACGCACCAGCGGCCCGCAGGCAGCGTGACGGAATCCCATTGCCAGCGCTTCCTGTTCGAATTGCCTGAAGCGCCCCGGTTCGACGTAGCGAAGCACCGGCAGGTGCCCCCGGGTCGGCTGCAGGTACTGGCCGATGGTGAGCATCTCCACGTCGTGTTCGCGCAGGTCGCGCATCACTTCCAGTATTTCGTCGTCGGTCTCGCCCAGTCCCACCATCAGTCCGGACTTGGTGGGAATCTCCGGGAAGCGCGCCTTGAAGTCCTTCAGCAGTCTCAGCGAATTGCCGTAGTCGGCGCCGGGGCGGGCCTGCTTGTACAGCCGCGGCACGGTCTCGAGATTGTGATTCATCACGTCCGGCGGGCAGGCCGAGAGCTTGTCGAGCGCGACTTCGAGACGGCCGCGAAAGTCGGGCACCAGCACCTCGATGCGGGTCTGCGCGGTATGCTCGCGCACCGCACGGATGCAGTCCGCGAAGTGCTGCGCGCCGCCGTCGCGCAGGTCGTCGCGGTCCACGCTGGTGATGACGACATACCTGAGTTTCATCGCCGCGATGGTTCTGGCGAGGTTGATCGGTTCCTCGGCGTCGGGAGCAAGCGGCCGGCCGTGCGCCACGTCGCAGAACGGGCAGCGGCGCGTGCACAGATCGCCCAGGATCATGAAAGTGGCCGTGCCTTTGCCGAAGCACTCGCCGATGTTCGGGCACGAAGCCTCCTCGCACACGGTGTGCAGCTTGTGTTCGCGCAGCGCCTGCTTGACCTCGTAAAACTTCTGGCTGCCCGGCGACCTGACGCGGATCCAGTCCGGCTTCTTCAGCGGCGCGATCGGAATGATCTTGACCGGGTTGCGTGCGGTCTTCCGCTCACCGGTTTCGCGTTTTACGGTTTCGTCCATTGGGGAAGACTGTTCAAATTTCGTTGGCCAGTTTCGCAAGAAGCTTGTCCGTGACCGTTTCGGCTTGATCGTCGATTCCCAGGTCGCGCAACTGGGTGACCCGCAGGCCTGGATAACCGCAGGGATCGATCGCCTGGAACGGTGAAAGGTCCATCTCCACGTTCAGGCTCAGTCCGTGAAAGCAGCAGCCGTTGCGCACGCGCAGACCCAGCGCCGCCACTTTTGCGCCGGCGACATACACGCCCGGCGCATCGTCACGGCCGTTTGCCTCGATCCCGTAATCCGCCAGCAATTCTATCACCACGTTCTCCAGCTTCCGCACCAGGGCCCGGACTCCCAGGCCGCGGCGGCGCAGGTCCAGGAGTGTGTATACGACGATCTGCCCCGGACCGTGGTAAGTGATCTGCCCGCCGCGATCCACTGTTATGACGGGGATGCCGTTCTCGGTCCGCGGCAGATGCTGCGTTTTTCCATTGAGTCCGAGCGTATAGACCGGCGGGTGCTCGACCAGCCAGAGTTCGTCCGGGGTGCCCACTTTGCGTGCCGCAGTGAAGCTCTGCAT
>JBOIFZ010000478.1:0-2145 GCA_050741735.1 Burkholderiales bacterium | reverse complement strand
CGAGCACGATCGTCCAACGAACCACGCGGAACAGTTGCGCGAACAGGCCCGGCCCCGGAGGCGGAGGGGTCGCCGCCTTCATCCGCTCGATGGCCGCCTGCTCCTTGGTCATCTGCGGTGGCGGGGGTGTGTAGGCCGGCGCCGCTTCCTGGGACGGCTTATAGCGCGCGAAGACGATTCCGCAACGGACGCAGTCCTTGCCGCCCTCAGGCTGCACGAAGTGACACTTCGGGCATTCAAAGGTAGCTGGAGGAGGAGTTTCCTGAGGAGCGGAGTCTGAGAGCTTCAGGTCCATGGGGGCGGGATTGTGGCGGGAAATCCGTCAGAAATCAAGTGCCGGGATAGGCGAATTCGGCCAGTTCCACCCGCTCCAGCCCCTGTTTCACCAGCGCATCGATTTCGAGCCCTCGTTCGACCTTTCGAATATGATCCAGGCTGGTTTTGGTGCTGGGGTGCGGCGGGACGAAGAGCGTGCAGCAATCCTGATCGGGCTCGATGGAAATGTCGAAGGTGCCGATCCGCTGCGCCTGCTCGATGATCTCGGACTTGTCCATGCCGATCAGCGGACGCAGCAGGGGAAGCTGCGCGGCGTCTTCCACCACGCTGAGATTTTCCGGGGTCTGCGAGGCCACCTGGCCCAGGCTGTCTCCGGTGACCAGCGCCCAGCACTTGTCGCGCCGGGCCAGTTCCTCCGCGATGCGGACCATCATGCGGCGGTAGAGGACCACGCGGAACGGCGCGGGCGCGCCGAGCACGATCTGCCGCTGAATTTCACCGAATGGCACGAGATACAGGCGGGAGTAGAGTTGGTACCGCGTCAACAGTTCGGCAATCTCGCGCACTTTTTCCTCCGACGCCCGCGTCACGTACGGCCGCCCGTGAAAATGGACGAACGTCGCTTTGCAGCCGCGTTTCAGCATGCGGTAGGCCGCGACGGGAGAGTCGATCCCGCCCGATAAGAGGCAGGCTACCTTGCCACTCACGCCCGTCGGCATGCCGCCGGGGCCGGCCTCTTTCTGGACCGACATGTAGGACTGCCGGGCCATCATTTCGATATGAACGGTCAGGTCCGGATTGGTCAGGTTGACTTTCTTGCCGGTGATGGCGCCGACGTGCGCGCCGATCGCCCGATCCACATCCATCGAGGTCAGGGGAAAGCGCTTGTCGGCGCGTTTCGTGGACACGCGAAACGTGGCAAACGGCCGGTCGCGGACAGCCTCGCCGACCGCCGTCTTCAACGCATCCAAGTCGGGATGCGTGATATCAAGCGGAACGGCGTGCGCGAGCGAAAAGTTGGCGATGCCGAACACGCGCGCCAGCCGCTCCTGGATCGGTTCCCACCGCGCCTCATCCTTGAGCACCACGCGAATGCGGCCTTGCAGCGGCTCGACGCGCGCGATACCCAGCTTTTTGAGCGCCAGGCGGATATGCCGGACCAGGCGGCCTTCGAAGTAGGGCCGGTTGCGCCCTTTCAGTGCGAGTTCGTGATAATGGATGATGGCGCAGCGCATCTCAAAGAATGGTGGTCAGGGATTAGGGGTCAGTGGGTAGTGAAGAGAAACCAAAGTGTTCTCCGCGCATCTTTTTCACCAACCACCGACCCCTGACCATTTATCCTTCACGGCTTTCAAGGTATCTCTCTGCATCCATCGCCGCCATGCAGCCGGAGCCGGCAGCGGTCACGGCCTGCCGGTACTTGGAGTCCTGCACATCGCCGGCCGCGAAGACGCCGGGCACGTTGGTCGCCGTGCCGTTCTTGGTCAGGATATAGCCCTTTGCGTCCATCTCGACCTGGCTTTTGAAGAGGTCTGTGTTGGGCCGGTGACCGATAGCGACGAAGATGCCGGCGCAGGGAAGCTCCGAGGTTTTGCCGGTGACGATGTTCTTCACACGCACGCCGGCCACGACGCCGTCGCCCAGAATGTCCTCCACGACCGAGTTCCAGACGAAGGAGATCTTCTCGTTCTTCATCGCACGGTCCTGCATGATCTTGGAGGCGCGCAGCTTGTCCCGCCGGTGCACGACGTAGACGTTCGTGGCGAACTTGGTCAGGAAATTGGATTCCTCCATCGCGCTGTCGCCGCCGCCGACCACCACGAGGGGCTTGCCGCGGAAAAAATACCCGTCGCAGGTGGCGCAGGTGGA
>JBOIFZ010000477.1:0-17658 GCA_050741735.1 Burkholderiales bacterium | reverse complement strand
ACCGTACGGTGGCAAATCAGCGCCCTTCCTTGACTGTCCTGTACGGAAATTTCTTTGACCGGGCGGAGGTCAATCGGGTGCTGGAAAGTCTGCCGGAAGAACTGAAAACAAATCGCCCGTATTACCGCACGATCCAGGGCGTGCGTTCGGAAATCGCCCGGCACAGGTCGTAGCAGCCTGGGCGGCACCGAAACCGCTTTAGCAACAACTGCCTAAAAGGCACGGGATACTTCTTAGAAGGTTGAGAATGGGTCATTGGGGGGGACAAGGCGCTTTGCGCGACGTGGCGACGCAGCAGTGGCGAGGACATGATGCGGCGCGCCGCTACATGGTGCGAAGCCGCGGCTTTTCGATGCTGGCACTGATCGTTGTCGCCATGACCGCCGCCGGCTGCAGTTACAAGCCCACCATTCGGCCTTCCGAGGGCCACATCAACGCCGAACAATTCCCGCCCAAGGCCGTCAACGAGAAAATCCTCCCGCCGGTCACGGTGAGCGAATTCGTGCCCCCGCCCAAGCCGCTGGTCAAGGTTCCGACGTACAGCGTGGTGGTGCAGGAGGTTCCGGTCAAGGAACTGCTGTTCGCGTTGTCGCGCGACACCAAGCAGAACATCGATGTGCACCCGGGCATCCAGGGGTTGGTGACGCTGAACGCGATCGACGAGACCCTGCCGGCGATCCTGGAACGCATCGCCCAGCAGATCAATCTTCGCTACCGGACCGAGGGCCGGACCATCATCGTGGTGCCGGACACGCCCTATTTCAAAACCTACCGGATCAATTACGTAAATATGAGCCGCGACACCGCTTCCAGCATGGGCGTGAGCGGGGAAATCTCCGGTTCATCCGTGGGCGCCGCCGGCCAGTCGGGCGGCGGGCAAGGCACAAGCGGCACGTCGAACACCAAGGTGGACACAAAGTCGAACAACAATTTCTGGGAGGTCTTGCGGCAAAACGTCGAGTCCATCCTGGCGGCCAGCAAGGCATTGACCCAGAGTGCCGATCAGCGCGCCGAACGTGCCGAAGCCGAACTTGCCGCCCGCGAGGAACGCATCGCCCAGGCGGAAGCGGTGTCGCGCGCCGGACCCAATGCGGCCTCGCTGTTCAGCACCGCGTTCGGGCAAAGCCGGACCGTACCCTCCGATACTAAGAACGACATCGTGGTCAACTCCATCACCGGCACGGTCACCGTGCTCGGCAACGAAAAGCAGCATGTTTTGATTCAACAGTACCTGGACAGCGTCACCTCGGCGTCACAGCGGCAAGTGCTGATCGAAGCCACCATCGCCGAGGTGACGCTCTCCGACAGGTATCAGGCCGGCGTGGACTGGAGCAGGATCGCCACCGGTACTGGATTCACCTTCGAACAACAGTTGATCGGCCCCACCCTCGGCACCCCGCCGAGTTTGGTTGTTGGTTATACCAATACCAACCAGGGCATCTCTGCGTCGCTGGCCCTGCTGGAACAATTCGGCAATACCCGCGTGCTGTCGAGTCCGAAGCTGATGGCAATCAACAACCAGACCGCGCTGCTGAAAGTGGTGGACAACGTCGTTTATTTCGAGGTTCAGACCACGGCGGGCACCGCAACTGCCGGCGGTGTAATCACTGCGGCTACAACCAACACAATACCAAAGACGGTTCCGGTAGGTCTGGTGATGAGTGTGCTGCCGCAGATCACCGAGTCGGGAACGGTAAATCTGACGGTGCGGCCGACAATCTCGCGGGTGATCCGGTTTGTGACCGACCCTAATCCTGCGCTGAAATTCGACAAAGACGGTCAGCCCCTGCTGAATGCGGTCCCAAACCTGATACCGCAAATCGAGGTGCGCGAAATGGAGTCGGTGCTGCAGGCCGGCAGCGGCCAGACCATTATCCTTGGCGGGCTGATGCGGGACGATGTGACGCGCCTCCGCGATGCCGTGCCCGGCCTGGGGCGGCTGCCCTCCCCCGTGGGCGATGCCTTCAGTTTCCGCGACGATTTGGTGGTCAAGACCGAGCTTGTGATCTTCCTCAAGCCGACGGTAATCCGTAATCCGTCCCTGGACAGCGACGAATTGAAGTTCTTACAGCGTTTTCTCCCGGTCGTGGATAAGACCGGCAAGAACCCATGAGCCTCCTGCTGCAGGCCCTGCAGAAAGCCGCCAAGTCCCGCGAAGACGGTGAGGGTGAGCGGGGGGGTCCAGGACCCGCCGCGGCAAATCAGCTCGCGCTCGAGCCGATCGCGTCCGAGCCGATGCTGCACGACGAGATGCCGAGCCCTTCACCGACTCCGGCGCAGGCGGCCACGGTGGTGCAGGCGAGCCGCTTGCCGGCGTTTGATCCCATCGGCTATGCGCGCGATCACTACATGATCTTGTTCATCGGGGCGGCCCTCCTGGTCGCAATCATTTACGGCGGCTACGTCTACATCCAAGTCTCCAACCCGGGGATGTTGCGCTCAACGCCGGCGCCGATGACGGCACCGCTGGCCTCCGCACCGGCGCCGGCGGCGCCCGCCCCTCCTGCCAGTCCGCCGGATACAGCGGCAAAGATCTCCGGGATGCCCGCCGACACGGCCACTGCAGCGGTGCTGCCCGCCGGATTAGCGCCGTCGCTGTTCGACAACGCGGAGGCAACTGCGCAGCCCGGCCAGACGGCCCGACCTGCGCGGGCGACAACCACGCGACCACGCCGTAGCGCCAAGGCAGCGGAGGCAACGGTGGTGTCGGAAAAAGCGATTGTCTCCTTGGCCGATCCGCCGGTCGAAACCGTGGTGATCAGGACCAACGAAGCCGCGGGCATATCCGTGAGCCGCCAGCCTGCCACGCTGGTGCCGGTGGATCCGTTGCTGATGCAGGCCTACGAGGCGCTGCAGCATGGCGATCTGGCGCTGGCGCGCAATCTATACCAGCAAGTCCTGCTGGCCGAGCCGAGGAGCATCGACGCGCTGCTGGGCCTGGGCGCCATCGCCTGGAAGGAGGGCCGGATCGAGGAAGCGGCCCAACGCTACCAGCGGGTGTTGGAACTGGAGCCGCGCAATCCCTATGCCCAGGCCGGTCTGATTGCGATCATCGGCGGCGCCGACCCGCAGGCAAGCGAGTCCCGGCTCAGGCAATTGATCGCCCGCGAACCCTCGGCCTTCCTCTATTTCAGCCTCGGCAACCTGTACGCCGATCAGGGCCAGTGGCCGGGAGCCCAACAGGCTTACTTCCAGGCTTATCAGCTGCAGCCGGACAACCCCGACTACGCGTTCAATCTCGCCGTCGGCCTCGAACATATCGGACAGTTCCGACCCGCGCTCGATTACTACCGCAAAGCGCTCGATCTGTCCTTCCGCAAAGGCCGCGCCAACTTCGACCAAAACCTCGTCATCCAGCGCGTTGGCCAGCTCTCCGCCCGCGTAGAGTAGTGGCGAGGTAGCGCAACGATGGCCGAGCAGCGTAAAAAGCTTCGCCTAGGCGAGTTGCTGGTCCAGCAGGGGCTGATCTCCCAGGATCAGCTGCGCATCGCGCTCACCGAGCAGAAGACCCAGAACATTCCGATCGGTCGGCTGCTGGTGCGGCTGGGTTTCGTCACCGAGGCGGTGATTCGCGACATCATGGCGCGGACCATCGGCCAGGAGAGCATCGACCTGTCGCAGGTGCTGGTGGACGCGGAGGCGCTCAAGCTGGTACCTCAGGACTTCGCCCGCCGCCACCGGCTGCTACCGATCGCTTTCGATGCGGAACAGAACGTGATGGTGGTGGCCATCACCGAGGTGTTCAACGTGGTGGCGTTGGACCAGTTACGAGCCACCCTCGGCCAAGACATACAGATGAAGACGGTGCTCGCGGGCCAGGCCCAGCTCGACGAGTTCATCGACCAGTTCTACGGCCATGAGTTGTCGGTCGACGGCATCCTGCGCGAGATCGAGACCGGCGAGATCGACTACCAGAGCATCCAGGCAGTCGGCGACGAGTACACCCAGCCTATCGTGCGGCTGGTCGGGGCGTTGCTTGTTGACGCGGTCAAGCGCGGCTCGTCCGACATCCATTTCGAACCGGAATTCGCTTTCCTGCGCATCCGCTACCGCATCGACGGCGTGCTCGAGCAGATCCGCAGCCTGCACAAGAACTACTGGCCGGGGATTGCGGTGCGGCTGAAGGTGATCAGCGGCATGAACATCGCCGAGACCCGTGCACCGCAGGACGGACGGCTTTCCCTCAACCTCAACGGCCGGCCGGTGGACTTCCGGGTTTCGTCGCAACCCACCATTTGGGGCGAGAACATCGTGCTGCGTGTGCTCGACCGCGAGAAATCGATCATCAATCTCGAGCAGATGGGTTTGCCCAAGTCGGTCATGGCGAAGATCAACCTGATGCTCGCCAGGCCGGAAGGAATTATGGTGCTGACCGGCCCGACCGGCAGCGGCAAGACCACCACGCTGTACTCGATGCTCGCCAAACTCAATGTCGAGTCAGTGAATATCATGACCCTCGAAGATCCGGTCGAGTATCCGGTAGCGATGATGCGCCAGACTTCGGTAAACGAAACGGCAAAAATAGATTTCGGCAACGGCATCCGCTCGATCATGCGCCAGGACCCGGACATCATTCTGGTCGGGGAAATCCGCGACCGCGATACCGCGGAAATGGCGTTCCGGGCAGCAATGACCGGCCACCAGGTGTTCACCACGCTGCACACCAATTCCGCGCTGGGGACTTTCCCGCGCCTGCTCGACATCGGCATCGCGCCGGACATCATGGCCGGCAACATCATCGGCATCATTGCGCAGCGACTGGTGCGCCTGCTGTGCAAGCACTGCAAGGAAGCTTACACGCCGTCGCCGGAAGAACGACAGCTGCTCGGCGGCGACATCGATGGCGGCCTCAAGCCCTTCCGCCCGGTGGGCTGTCCCCGCTGCAATCACCGCGGCTATCGGGGCCGCACCGCGATCATGGAAATCCTGCACATGGACAGCGACCTGGACGAACTGGTCGCGCGCCGGGCCTCACCGCGGGAGTTGCGCGGGGCGGCCGATGCCAAGAACTTCCGTTCACTCGCCGACGAGGGCGTACAGAGAGTGGTTGACGGGACCACCAGCCTGGCGGAAGTGGCGCGCGCCATCGACCTTACCGGACGGGTGCACTGAGATGCCGCGCATCACGCCGGCATTGCGCTGCGCACGACGGGTGTTGCGAAACCATAGCGTGACACCGAGGCACTGATGCCGGCATTCGAATACAAGGCGGTAGACAGAACCGGGCGGTCCGCCCGCGGTAAGCTCGACGCCGCCAACGAAGTCGACCTCGAGTTGCGACTCAGGAAGATGGGGCTCGACCTCATCACGACCCGTTTGCTGCGCGGCCACAGCTCCACACTGGCGAGCGGCAGCATCACGCGCCAGGACCTGATCACATTCTGCTTCGACATGGAACAGATCTCCCGCGCCGGAATTCCAATTCTCGAGGGACTTCGAGACTTGCGAGACGGCATGGAGAACCCGCGTTTCCGCGAGGTCCTGACCTCGGTCATCGAAGATATTGAAGGCGGCAAAACCATGTCGCAGGCGCTCGCCACATTCCCGCGGGTTTTCAATACCGTATTTGTCAGCCTGATCCGCGCCGGTGAACTCTCCGGTACGCTCACTGAAGTGTTCGAGAACCTCGGGGGAACGCTCAAATGGCAAGATGAACTGATCTCGCAAACGCGCCGCTTGCTTGTCTATCCGGCATTGGTTTTCGTCGTAGTCCTCTGCGTGATGCTGTTCCTCCTGCTCTACCTGGTTCCGCAGGTCACGTCTCTAATGAAAACCATGGGGCTCGTACTTCCACTCCAGACCCGGGTACTCATCTGGCTGTCCGATGTCACCGCGACTTATTGGCCGGTTTTGATGCTGCTCCCGGTTATCGTCGCCGTCGGAATCAGTTTCATGGTGCGAACTAATCCGCGCGCGCGCTATCTGTGGGACTACGCGATCTTGCGCCTGCCGGTAACGGGAACAATTATGCAAAAGATCATCCTTGCCCGCTTTGCCAATTTCTTCGCGTTGATGTACCGCTCCGGCATCACCATCCTGGACGCGGTGAAAACCAGCGAGGATATTGTCGCCAACCGCGTGATTGCGGAAGGCCTGCAACGTGCCGGACAGCAGATCAACGCCGGCGAAAGCCTGCCGGAAGCTTTCGCCAACCTCGGAGTATTCCCGCCGCTGGTGATTCGCATGCTGAGGGTGGGCGAAAGCACGGGCGCACTCGACGTGGCGCTGATGAACATCACTTACTTCTACAATCGCGACGTGCGCGAGTCCGTAGACAAAGCGCTTAAGCTGCTCGAGCCCATGCTGACGCTGGTTCTGGGTGGAATGCTCGCTCTGATCTTGTTCTCAGTGCTGACCCCGATATACGATATCATCGGGAAGATCCAGGTTTAATAATGACCGTCAAGCTTCTGCTCTGTGTATCCGCCGATCAGGCCACGGCCGCATTGTGGCAAGGGCGCCATTTTGCCGGATGCAGGCGTTTCGACAACGATGAGAACGGCTGGATTGCGTTCAGCAATTACCTCCGCGCCGGCCGGGGCATCCCGATGCACATCATGGTGGACTCGGTGGACGAGGACTACCGTTTCGAAACGTTACCGCATGCGATGGGCCGCGACCGCGCGGAAATGGTTGGCCGGAAACTGAAGCAACTGTATCGCGGTACGTCCTACTACTCGTCGTCGCTGCAGGAACGCGGCGCCGGTAAGCGCAAAGACGACCGCTATTTGTTCGCTGCGCTTACCGATCCCGAACTTTTGAGTCCCTGGTTGCGCGCCACTGAATCCAACGGCCTGCCTGTCGCCGGGGTCTATCCGCTGCCGATGGTGACCACTTCGCTGATTGAGCGCTTGCGGTTGAAGCACACCAATCTGCTGATCGTCACCAAGAATACCGCGGGCGTGCGGCAGACATTCTTCAAGAATCTCAAGTTCCGCATAAGCCGTCTGACGCCGTTACGTGATGCGACTGGGGTCGCCGACCAGTACTATGCCGACGAAATCAGCAACACGCGGATGTATCTGGACGCGCTGACGGTCACCCACGTAGACGACACGCTGCAGTTGCTGATCCTCGATCAGGACGACTCACTTGCGGGCCTGCCGGCGGCGATTGTGCGCGGTCGCCCGAATATGCAGTGTGACTTGCTGGCCCGCGCCGATATCATGTCCCGTTTCGGCATCGCAGCTGCGGAACTCGACGCATCGGCCGACGCATTGCATCTCCATCTGCTGGGCGAAAAGAAGCCTGCCATCAATTTTGCACCGACGCAGGTCACCGGCGGTTTCCAGCGTTACCTTGGGCGGCGCTGGTTGTACGCCGCCTCGGCTGCAACGCTGGGGGGCGCAGTGCTATGGAGCGGCGTCAATGCGTTCGAAGTGTTGCGGTTGCAGGACGACATGGTAGGCCTGCGCCGGCAGACGCAGGAGTTCCATGCTAAGTACCAGCAAGTGACTGCGGAGTTTCCGCAGGCGCCTATCGCCGCCGACAACCTGCGCCAAACCATCGAACTGGCGCAGCAGGTCAGGGGCAGCGTGCGCACGCCGGAGTCGATGTTCCTGGTGGTCAGCCGCGCACTTGATGCATCGCCTCAGATCGAACTCGCTCGAATCGCATGGCATTACGGCAGGGCTCCGGCCGGGATCGGTGCTGACCTTACCCAGCCGGGGGCAAGCGACCCACCTCCGCTGGATCCGGGGACGCTGGTGCAAACCGGGGTGCTGCGTGGCGAGGTCACGCCTTTCGATGGCGACTACAAGGCAGCGATGCGGCTCATAAGCTCATTTGCCACCCGCCTTGCGGCCGACGACAAGGTGGCCGAAGTCCGGACCTTGCGGTTGCCGCTTAACGTGAGCTCGGATACCGGCTTGAGCGGCAGCACCAGTGCGTCAAGCGAAAGGGGGAGCGCCCAGTTCGAAATTGCCGTCGTGTTCAAAGCCGGGGTGTAAAAACAAATGAAACTTGCCGCCAAAGATCTCGCCGCGATGAAACTGCCGCTTCTGCTGCTTGCAGCGGCGATCGCAGTTTCGTTCTTGCTGGTGAGATTCTGCGCCGACAAGCGCGACAAGGCTGAATTGCAGCACCGCATCCAGTCCACCGCGCTGCAGGAAGCCCGCAGCCGCTACCAGCGTTCAGGCGACGAACGCGAAACCATCCTGCGCTACCTTCCGGCTTACCAGCAACTCGAGAATCAGGGTTTCGTCGGCACCGAACAGCGGATCAACTGGTTGGAAGGCCTGCGCATGGCCAACACACAGGCCGGATTGTTCGGCGTGTCCTATCAACTGGACGCCCGGAAGCCTCTGCCTCTGATCGGCCAAAGCAATCCGATGTCACAGCACTTGCACAATTCACACATGAAATTGTCTTTCGGACTGGTTCATGAAGGCGATCTCATGCGCTTCTTCCAGGCGCTTGCAGCACAACAGACCGGGATATTCATTGTTACCGGCTGTGCGCTCGACCGCACAGGTCGCAACGATTCACCGGCACCCAGGCAGGCGAACCTGATCGCTCAATGCGACCTGTCCTGGCTGACGGTCGATCCCGGAAAGGGCAAGTCGTGACGCCGGGTCCGCGAATTCTTCTGGTCCTTGCCGCGATGCTGCCGTTATGGGCAACGCATGCCGCGGAGCCTTTGGGAAGGTTGTTTTTTACGCCGTCGCAGCGTGCTGCGCTCGATGCCGGCAAGCAGGTGAGCAAGCCTCGCACCGCGCGCGCCGTCGCGCCTCGCGGACCGCGGGCGGTGACGCTGAATGGAGTAGTGACCCGCAGCGACGGCGGGACCGCGGTCTGGATCAACGGACGTGCGGCGGACGGCAAGGGCGTTCCCGGGGTAAGAGCTTCGGCCTCCGCGACCGACCCAACGTCGGCCCAGCTTAGGGTTGGTGGTGCGCCCACATCTGTGCGATTGCGCGTTGGCCAACAGTTGAACCGCATGAGCGGCAAGGTCCTGGAGTCGTACGAATCGGCAACTTCCAGTGCAGCAGCGGTAGTGCACTCGCCGAAGAAATCGGTGCGAGAGGATGCTCCGGCGGCCGCGGGCGGCCCAGATAAGACGAGCGAGGCCGACGCCGACGAGCCGTCCAACGAATGAGCCCCCTTCGAGGCAGTCAAGCGCCGGTGGCATCAAGCCGGACTCAACGCAATTCATTCGTGCACGCTGCCGCCCGCGGACAGCGCGGCGTTGCCCTGCTTGTCGTCCTTGTAGCACTGGGTCTGTTGGTCGGGATGCTGGCAATCGGGTTCGCGGGCGATCTCGTACGCCAGAATCAGAGTCAACAAAGGACAACGGATGCGCTGGCTCAAGCCAGGGAAGCGCTGATCGGCTGGTCGGTGCAGCGCACTTCGTCGGTTTTGCTTCCGAACGCGCGTCCCGGAGAACTCCCCTGCCCCGACATCAACCCTCTCGACGGATTTGAGGATGGCAGCTGCGCCGCGGGAGCGATCGGGCGGGTGCCGTGGAAAACGCTGGGCATCCCCGAGCCGAAGGATGACGCGGGCGAAACTCTCTGGTATGCGGTCGCGGGCCCGTTCCGCATCTGGTCATTGAACGGTACGGTCATCAACAGCGATGCCAGGGGCGACCTCACCGTCTATCAGGACAGCACGGCGAGCGCGATCACTACCAAGGCAGTCGCCGTCCTATTCACGGCCGGCGCGGCGCTGGGGACACAGAACCGGGATCCCGTGGCCACCGCGCTGTGCCCGACGACGGGGACCTCCATCGCGCTCAACCTGTGCGCCGCCAACTACCTCGAGACGGCCACGACCGTAAACAACGCTACGACGAACGGACCTTATATCTCAGCGCAGCGCTCGGACACTTTCAACGACCGGCTTCTCGTCATCACCAATGCGGAGCTGATGCCGGTGGTCGAGCAACGGGTGGCTCGCGAAATACTGACGCTGCTGCAGAGCTACCGGGCAGCGAGTGCGTGCGCCTGTTACCCGTGGGCAGCCATCAACTTCGACGACGACAGTGTTGCCGGTACGACTCGCGGCGGTGTTCCGATCCAGGACGCACTCCCGGAGGTCTGGGGAGCCGCCCCAATTCCCTCCGTTCCGGGCTGGATTACGAACAACAACTGGGGGATGGTGTTTTATTATGCCGTCGCCCCCGCTGAAACGGCGACTCCCACGGCCGGCACGCTCACGGTTGACGTCGTCAGCAAGAACGTGGTGCTGATCACCCCCGGTCCGGCGGGTGCGAGCCGTCCCAGCACCAACTTGCCCGACTACCTGGACGACGCGGAAAATTCGAACAACAATGACATTTTCGTCACGCCCTCGTCCACTGCGTATGCGCGCGATCGCATTTATGTCATCCCATAGCGGCCGGTTCCACGTGCGCATGGTGCGGGGCTTCAGCCTGATCGAGGTGGCGATCGCCGTCTTCATCATTTCGCTTTTGCTTGGCAGCATCCTGGTACCGCTTTCCACTCAGGTGGAGCAGCGAAAAACCGGCGATAACCAAAAAACCCTGGACGACATCAGGCAGGCGCTATTGGGTTTTGCACTCGCATATGGTTATTTGCCGTGCCCGGACATGACCACCGCCGGTCCCGGCGCTAACGACGGTCAGGAGGACGTGAACGCCGGCGTTTGCGTCACGAATGAGGGCAATCTGCCTTGGGCTACGCTTGGAGTAACGGGCTACGACAGCTGGGGAAATCGACACCGCTATCGCGTGCACCCTTCGTTTTCACAACGAGCACCGGCTACGCTTTTCACGCTCAGCACAACCAGCAACCTGCAAGTCTGCGCCGACCAGGGATGTGGAACCTCGCTGACGACCGTCACTGACGGACCGCCGGCGGTGGTGCTCTCCCACGGAAAAAACGGTTACGGTGCGATCAATTCGATTACCAATACCGTAAACCCGGCGCCGACCAGTCTCGGCGAGCTTGCCAATACCAATGGCACCGCCGACACGGTCTATGTCAGCCATACACTAAGCGACATCGGGTCCACCACCGGCGAATTCGACGACAACGTCGTCTGGTTGTCGCGGGAAATACTGCTCAACCGCATGGTGGCTGGGGGACGCCTGCCCTGATCAGTTCAGCGAGTAGATGCAGGCATGGAGCGGTTGCTACCCTGGAGCGGTGACAGCGAAAAGCAGACCTGCCCGACCCTGTTGGTGGAGAGCGCTATCTGGTAACCGTGCTCCCGCGCAAAGCGCGCGACCTGGTAGAGGCCGACGCCGAGTCCGCTGTTGGATTGAACCGGGGAGTTGAACAGTTGTTGCACCAGCGGGTCCGGAACCGGCTGGCCGTCATCGCACACGGAAAGATGAAAGCCATCGTCCCACTGCAGCTTGGCGGTGGTGTGCAGCTTGTTCTCCACCTTGCGCTTTTCAATCGCGTTCTGCAGGAGATTTTCGGCCGCCGTCTCGAAGAGGTCCGCCGGCAGCGCCGCACCCGAGGGAAACCCGCCGCCTTCGAACTCAACGCGTTCATGGGCGTGACGCTGCTTCAGCGCCTCCCACCACTGCAGCGCGGGGGTGGCATCGTTTCCAATCGGCGGCTTGGTGTTGAGCTTGTCGAGCGTAATCTGCAGGCGCTGGGTGATTTGCGGCAGTTGCCGCTGCATCAGCAGGCGCAGCGCGTCGGCATCTCCTTCATTACTGGTCTCGGCGGCGGCGCACAGGGAACGCAGGGTTTGCAGCAGGTTCTTGACGTCGTGGGTGAGGCGCGAGCCGGTCTCGTAGATCGCCTGGACGTAAGCATTGCGCCGCTGCTCCTGTTCGCGAATCTTGGCGTCGTAGTCGTCGCCAAGCAGGCGCGCCAGCAGGCGCATGTGCAGCATCAGCGCGGGGCTGGGCGACCAGCGCGTGTAGAACGACAGCGTCAATCCGCCGAACGTGAACTCGGTAGCGTACTTGGTCGCATCCCCCGCGCTGCCGGTCGCGCCCCGCGATTGCCAGCGGATCCCCGACAGCCACGGCAGTCCCGACATCTCGTGCGCGGCCACGATCACGAACTTATCGGGGTCGCGCTCGCGGTCGGCGAGTGCCGCAAGGCTGTGCATCCAGCGCTCCAAGGGCATGCCGATGCTGAGGAAGTGGCGGGTCAGCAACTGGCCGATTCCGGCAAAGCCCGCGCGCGGATCCCACAGCAGCGACAACGCCACCAGCAGGCCGGCGATCACGATCAGCGCCTGCGCCAGCGCGATCACGTAGTTTCTTTGACTGACTTCCTTGATGACGAAAGCGCCAAGGACCAGCACCACGACCATCAGGAACAGCGACAGGCTGTAGAACAGATCGACCGAATAGGGAGAGACGGCCTGCTGCTTCCCGGTGCGCACGAAAAATATTGCTGCAGCCGGGATAACCAGCCCATAGCGCACCACCGCCAGGAGTCCCTGGGGAAACTCCTGATCGGGGAACAGGTGCGGGACCACCCAGGTGAGCAGGACCGAGAGCAGGTAAATCGCCGCCAGCAGCGAGACGGTGCGCTGGCCGAGATTCTTGATTCCCGGCACGTTGCCGCCGATCAGCGACAACAACACCGAGATCCACAGCGCCATCAGCCACCAACTGCTGGCAACGATCAGCAGAACCGCCGCGCCGATGATCAGAACAGTCTGTGCGGGGATAAGTTTCTGCTCGCCGCGCCAGAGAGGCTGCCAAAGCAGGAAGAAGCCGAAGTGAGAGAGCATCAGCGCCTGGGCCAGCGGATCGGCGAGATCGAGAATGAGCGCGCCATGCAGGGCGAGCAAAGCCAGCGACAGCCAATGTTGTTGCCGCAGCGCCGCGATCGTGCTCGCGACCACGCTACCGGAGTTGATTTCCATCGCCATTTCGTGACAATCTCAGCGCCGCCCGCGCTAATCATTATGGAACCATGAACCACGCCACCGCGGCCACTTTCGTGCTGTCCCGGCGCAACGCCCGGCGCATCGGCGCGATTGCCCGCTATACCGTGCTCGAAGCCTGGCGCAACCGCGTGTTCGTACTGGTCGTGGTCGCGGTGGCGCTGCTGACGCTGCTCAGCCTGTTCGCCCGCGAACTCGCGGTCACCGAAAGCGGGCGGCTGCAGACCGCGATCCTGGCATCGACTTTGCGGGTTGCCAGCGTGTTTCTGATCGCCCTCTACATTCTCAACGGCCTTACCCGCGAATTTAACGACAAGGTCATTGAACTGATGCTGTCGCTGGATCTTCCGCGCCCGGGTTACCTGATGGGCAAGTTTCTCGGCTTTGCAATCGTGGCTCTGGCCGTCGCGGCGATCTTGACCGTGCCAGTCGTGGTACTCGCTCCCACCCATGCGGCATTGGCGTGGGGGTGCTCGCTGGCCCTGGAACTGCTGATCATTGCCGCGCTCAGCGTGTTCTGCATCACCACGTTCACGCAACTGCTGCCCGCCGCCGCCTTCGTCACGGCATTTTACCTGCTCGCCCGTTCCATTACCGCGATTCAGATGATGAGCGGCTCGAGCCTTCTCGGGGACGACGGATTCGGACAGAAGGCGAGCGCCGTGCTCGCCGATGCCCTTGCGACCGCCCTGCCGCGCATGGATGCATTTACACAGACTGCATGGCTGGTGAACGACGCCGGCGGTCAACCCGCACTGCTCAACATTGTGCTGCAGACCGTGGTATACGTGGGTCTGCTGCTTGCTGCAGCGATGTTCGATCTGTACCGCAAGAATTTCTGAACTCGAATGGCCGAACGCGCAATCTCGACCGTCCCCGGCGCGGTGCTGGCGCTGCTTGCCGCGGCGCTGGCCGCACAATTTGCGCTCAAGGCACTAGAGCCGCGCCCCGCCGCCACCGCCGCGGACCTTCCCCAGGCTCCGCCGACCGCAGCTCTGCGGCTTGCATCCCTTGGCGAGCCGATCGCAGCCGCCAACCTGCTGTCCCTGTATCTGCAGGCGTTCGACACCCAGCCCGGCATCAGCATTCCGTTCCAGGATCTCGACTACGACCGGGTGGAAGACTGGCTGATCCGGATTCTGGAACTCGATCCTCCGGGTCAGTATCCGTTGTTGATGGCCTCGCAGATCTATTCGCAGGTGCCGGACCAAAAGAAGCAGCGGCAGATGCTGGATCTCGCGTATCGCCAGTTTCTGCTCGACCCGAACCGGCGCTGGCGCTGGCTCGCGCACGCGGCGATCATAGCCAAGCACAGGCTCAACGACCCCGGCCTGGCGCTGCGCTACGCGCGCGCCATCAGCCAGCACGCCACCTCGGCGGAGGTTCCCCACTGGGCCAAGCAAATGCACATTTTTGTGCTCGAGGACATGGGCGAACACGAGACCGCCAAGATCCTTCTCGGCGGCCTGCTGGCGAGCGGCGCGATCACCGATTCGCACGAGGCCCACTTTCTCACGGAACGTCTGAAGGCCCTTGAAGCTGTTGAAAGATCGTCGAAATCGTCGGATTCACGACTGCGGCATCGCCGGAGAGATTGATGTCACCAACTGGTCAATGCGGCGCCATAATCCGGCATAAGTTCTTTTTTATTATTTTATTTCATATAGTTACATATTTTTCTGGCAAACGGATCGAGCCGAAGTAAGGCTGAAATCGACCCTTCTCGGAAAATTAGTCTAACCGTCTGAAAATTAACTATTTTTGTCTTTTTCTCCGTAGATGGCACGAATCTCGCGCACGATGGGACGTAAACGGCCCACCTCAACAGGAGTTTTTACATCATGAACCGCAAATACACTCAGGGTTTTACCCTCATCGAGATCGCCATCGTGCTGGTCATCATCGGCCTGTTGCTCGGCGGCATTCTGAAGGGTCAGGAACTCATCACCAGCGCCCGCGTACGAAACCTGATCGCCCAGCAGGACGGCGTAAAGGCGGCTTTCTTCGGCTTCCAGGACCGCTTCCGTGCTTTCCCCGGCGATTACACTGCGGCCAGCACCAATATCGTCGGCATATCGACGACATCCGGTTGTGGCGGTGCGGTCAACGGCAACGGCAACGGCAACGGTCGCATCGAGCCGCTTGCGGGTGGATTGTATGAAAACGTGCTGGCGTGGGAGCATCTGTCGAAGGCAGGTTTCATCACCGGTACATACACCTGCGCCGCAGTGGAAGGGCCGACGACTTCGCCTGTCAATCCCTATGGCGTGAACATGCAGGTAGTGTTTGACGGCATCTATGGAATCACGAGCACCGGTCCAACGCGTCACAATATCAAGACGGGCAGCCAGGTGCCGGTCGACATCATCGCCGAGATGGATCGCAAGATCGACGACGGTGCACCTTATACCGGCGGCTTCCAGTTCTCTGTTTATCAGGGGCTCGGTGCAGCGGCGCCGACTGAAGGCAACGCCGCCACGCCGGCGTGCACCAGCGGCAACGCCATTTCGGCGACTTGGAACGCCACCAACGGCAGCACCAACTGCGGCGGTGCCAGCCTGCTGTAAAAGGGACTTCTCCCTGGCAAAAAAAGCCCGCCTCCCGCGGGCCTTTTTTTGGTCTAGCCCTGCATCAAGTACATGTCCGCGACTTCCAGGTCTTCCTGCATGCCGCGCAGCACCATCACGTCGCCCTCGGTGAGCCTGGTCTCCGGATCCGGAGTCGAACTGCGGATGTTGCGGCGGCGGATCGCGTTCACCTCGACGTTGAGCCGGGGCAGATCGAGTTCTCTCAGCGTCTTTCCCACCGCCGCCGATCCCGGCGGCAGTACCACCGAGTGCAGCCGCGGCTGCAGCTTGTCGCCGTCGGCGCCGACTTCGTCGGTGACGCCGCGGTAGAAGCCGCGGAACAGCCCGTATCGCTGTTCACGCGTCTGGCGTATGCGCCTGAGCACGCGATTGAGCGGCACGCCGAGCAGCATCAACGCCTGGGTCGCCAGCATCAGGCTGCCCTCCAGGATCTCCGCCACGACCTCGGCAGCGCCCGCTTCCTTGAGCCGGTCGATGTCGCTGTCGTCCAACGTACGCACCACCACCGGCAGCCCGGCACGCAGCTCCTGCACCAGCGCCAGAATCTTCAGCGCCGAACCGGTGTTCGCGTACGAGATCACCAGCGCGTTCGCCCGCAACAGGCCCGCGGCGATCAGCACTTCGCGACGGGCCGCATCGCCGAACACCACGCTTTCGCCCGCTGCTGCCGCCTCCTTGACCCGCTGCGGGTCGTAATCGAGCGCGATGAAGCTCACCTGCTCCTGCTCGAGAAAGCGCGCCAGGTTCTGGCCGCTGCGCCCATAGCCGCAAATGATGACGTGCCGGTCGGTGGCCATGGTGCGGATGGCGATGTCATGCAGTGCCATGGCGCGGCTCATCCATTCGCCGGCACTGAAACGCCGCACCAGATGCTCGCTGTGCTCGATTAGGAACGGCGAGATCATCATCGACAGCACCAGCACCGCCAACGCGATCTGCAGCATCGGCACCGGCACCAACCCAAGCGGCGCAGCCTGCGCCAGCAGCACCAGGCCGAACTCGCCGGCGCCGGCCAGAGCAAGCCCGGTGCGCAGCGCCACGCCCGAATCACTCCCGAACAGCCGGCTCAGCCCGGTGATGATCGCCGCCTTGCCGATCACCACAACGATCAACAGCGCCGCCACCCAGGCCCATTCGGCAACCAGCACGCCAACCTGAAGGCGCATGCCGACCGTGACGAAGAACAAGCCCAGCAACACGTCGCGAAACGGCTTGATGTCGTCTTCCACCTGGTAGCGGTATTGCGTCTCGGAAATCAGCATGCCGGCGAGGAACGCTCCCAACGCAAGCGAAAGCCCGGCGAGCCCGGTAAGCCAGGCAAGGCCCAGCGTGATGAGCAGCACATTGAGCACGAACAGCTCGGAGGATTTCTGCCGCGCCACCAGCGTGAACCAGTGGCGCATCAATCGCTGTCCGACGGTCAGCAGCACCAGCAGCACGAATCCAGCCTTGACCAATGCCACCACGAGCTCCTGCAACAGCGCCTCGCCGCCCGTTCCCAAAACCGGAAGTACGATGAGCAACGGCACCACGGCGAGGTCCTGGAACAACAGGATGCCGATGATCTGGCGGCCATGAGGGGAATTGAGTTCCAGCCGCTCGGCCAGCATCTTGGCCAGGATGGCGGTGGAGGACATCGCGAAAGCCCCGCCGAGCACGACACCCGTGCGCCAGCCGTGGCCCACAACCGCAGCTCCGGCAAGACAAAGCACCAGCATCGCACCGACCTGCGCAGCACCCAGCCCGAATACCATGCGCCGCATGGTCACGAGCTTCGGCAGGCTGAACTCCAGCCCGATACTGAACATCAGGAACACCACGCCGAACTCGGCAAGGTAACGGGTTTCGCCGCTATCGGGCACCAGACCGAGCGCGTGCGGCCCGATAACGATGCCAACCAGAAGGTAACCCAGCAGCGCCGGCAACCGGAGCACCCGGAAGATCACCACGACCAGAACGGCCGTGGCAAGCAGTATCAACACGAGTTCCAGGATTCCGGGGTTCACGGGCGGAGCGTGGCGCGACGTTGCGAAATGTTGCGGGCCAACGGCTTCGCGAACTCTAACACAGGACTTTTGCGGTTCCCCGACGTCCCCGCGCAGGTGCTCGCCCGGTGCCATAGGTTATACTCCATCACCATGACAGCACTGGGAAAGATCGCACCAGCGCAGGCAATCATGCTGGGTCGTCGGGTGCTCGAGATCGAGGCCCGCGCGGTCGTGAAACTGTCGCAGCGGCTGGATGACAG
>JBOIFZ010000476.1:0-1554 GCA_050741735.1 Burkholderiales bacterium | reverse complement strand
CGTGGACGCGAAGGTTTTCTGCGCACCGGCAGCGACCCGCGCACCAGTCAAACTGGCTTCCTCAGTATCCGACTAGATTCGAGTTTCTCCCGGGATCTTGGCCCGCCCATGAGGCGGGCCTTTTTTTTGCGCGTGTACGCTTTCGAAGCCAATCCGGTGCAGTCGGTAAATCCTGCCGAACTTGCCGGAATTGTCACGGGCAGCGAAGGGTGCCTTGTCATGGCAACCTGTTGAGCGCAGACTTTTCGCCGCAACGGCCCAAACAAGACCAAGGGGAGTTTCAATGACGGCATCATCGGGCGAGAGCACGCCCCTCTGGAGTTTGTCGGGGAAGCATCTGAAGGCGCTTTCGGAACGGGGCACGATCAAGGCTTATTCAAAAAACACGGTCATCGTCAACGAAGGCGATCGCAGCGATACGCTTTTCATCATCCTGTCGGGAAAGGTGAAGGCGTACCTCGCTGACGAGGAAGGCAAGGAGGTGCTGCTCAGCACCCAGGGGCCGGGCGAATACTTCGGCGAGATGATCCTCGATCAGGGTCCGCGCTCGGCGTCGGTGATGACGCTCGAGCCCTCGAAGTTCTCGGTGATTACGACCGACCAGTTCAAGAAATTTCTGACCGAACATCCGGACGCAGGACCGGAACTGGTCATGAGCCTGATCCACCGCGTGCGCGAACTGACCAAGACGGTCGGGAATCTCGCGCTGCTCGATGTCTATGGGCGCGTTGCCCGGTTGTTGCTGGATCTGGCGACCGAGGAAGACGGCGAAATGGTCATCAGCGAACGCTTGACCCAGCAGGACATGGCGAACCGCGTCGGGTGTTCGCGCGAAATGATCAGCCGAATCCTCAAGGACCTGCGGATCGGCGGCTATCTGAGAATGGACGGCGAACGGATCATCATCGCCAAGAACCCGCCGCGTGCGTGGTAAACGGGCCGTCAGGTCCGGTTCGAAAATTTCGCGGTACCGCCCCGGCAGTAGTGTGACTCCCTGCGGCCTATTTTGGCAGCAGCCCGAGGCGCCGGCCTTCCCTGACAGCCTGAGTGCGATTGTTGGCGTTGAGGCGCCTGAACAGATCCTTCAGGTGCTGCTTGACGGTTCCCTCCGTCAGCCCCAGTACGTCCGCGATGCGTTTGTTGGGCATGCCTTCGGCAAGCAGGGGAAGAATCTGCAACTGCCTGGAGGTCAGCGGCGCCGACTCGCCGTTGCCCGCGGCTTGCGAAGGAGGCAGGAACACCGCATCGGGAACATACACCTCCCCGTTCAACACACGACGCAATGCATCCATCAGTTGCTCGCTGCCGGTAAATTTCGGAATGTATCCGCGCGCCCCGCCGTCGAGGAGGGTGCGGATGATCTGCGGATCGTTCACACCGGAAACGATTACTACCGGCAGGGCAGGGTAGGCCCGGCGAATGGCGAGAAAACCCTCGACCTCGCCCATTCCCGGCATCTGCAGGTCGAGCAGCAGCAAGTCCACAGGCCACTCCAGGGCAAGCTTGTCCAGCGCCGCCCGTAAGTTGCCCGCCTCGAGCACCGTCACCTGGGTG
>JBOIFZ010000475.1:0-1670 GCA_050741735.1 Burkholderiales bacterium | reverse complement strand
GCTACGACCCGAAGACAGGCAGCTGGAAGGCCTGGAAGGCGCCGGGCGAGCGGCCACGCAGCTACGCGGTGTACGTGGATGAGACCGACAAGGTGTGGATCGCCGAATGGGACAAGCAACTGATGATGCGTTTCGATCCGGCAACGGAGAAATGGGATTCCTTCTCCTCGTCGAGCGGCAGCGCCAACGTGCGCCAGATCCACGGCCGCAAGGGCGAAGTCTGGACGCCCGAATCCGCCGCCGGGAAGCTGGTCGTCTACCGGTACCGCTAGCCGCCTAGGGAACGTCTGAAGTAACGGCGACGTGAGCGATCATTGAGGCGAATTTAGGCTCACGAGCATCAATGGAGTGCGAATCGGGTACGTATGCCCCTCGATTTCGCTCGCTTTCCAGCTGCTTTGCGATTTCTGGACGCATTACGCCCCTTGAACTCTGAACAAGTGGTGTCGGACGATGAAGAGATTCGCCAGCGCGCAAGTGACGAAGAGGCGATTGGCGTTCTTGGCAATGCCGCGGTAGCGCACCTTGGTGAAGCCGAACACGCGTTTGAGCACGCCGATCGTGTGCTCGACGCGGGCTCGAATCCGCGAGCGCGCCCGGTTGATGAACCGGTCGTACTCGGAGAGGTATCTGTAGCCACGACCGCGGCGCTGCGTGAAGTCCTTGGCCATGGGCGCCTTGGCCCGGATGCGCTCGGTGCGCCCGGCGTAGGCTGCATCGCCCCAGACGTGCGTTTCTCCCCCGTGCAGCAGCTGCTCGACCATGTTGCCGTCGGCCACGTTCGCCGGGGTCGCTGCCACCGAGTGAATCAGTTTGGTCTTCTTATCCACACCGACGTGCGCCTTCATGCCGAAGTGCCAGTCGTTGCCCTTCTTGGTCTGGTGCATCTCCGGGTCGCGTTTGCCCTCGGCGTTTTTGGTCGAGCTGGGCGCGGCGATGATGGTGGCATCCACGATCGTGCCCGAGGAGACCTTCATGCCTTTGCTCTGAAGGTGCTGTCCTACAGCTTCGAAGATCCTCTTGCCCAGCCCGTGCTCCTCCAGCAGGTGCCGGAACTTGCACACCGTGGTCTCATCGGGTGCAGGCTCGCGCCCCAGGTCGATGCCCACGAAGCTGCGCATCGAGGCCACATCGTAGAGCGCCTCTTCCACCGCCGGGTCCGACAGATTGAACCAGTGCTGCAGGAAGTAGATTCGCAGCATCCGCTCCAGCGGGATCGGCGGCCGGCCCGGCCCATCCGTTCCCTTGGCGTACGCCGGCTTTACCAGCGCCATCAGCTCAGCCCACGGTACCACCCGATCCATCTCGGCCAGAAACCTCTCGCGCCGCGTCGGCTTGCGGTACGCCTCGAATCCCTTCGGGCTAAACGTCATCTGGCTCGGCTTCTTCATTCTTGTTCTCCTCGGCTCAGGTGCTATACCTTCGACCCGAGGATTACTTCAGAGTTTCCTTAGGTCACCGATGCGGCCTTTGTGCGCGAGGATGAATTCCTCGGATTGCACAAACATGCCACCGGACCCGCAGCACGGGTCATACACCCGGCCCTTGAAGGGCTCGATCATCTCGACGAGCAGGCGGACCACGCAGCGGGGCGTGTAGAACTCGCCGCCCTACTTGCCCTCCGCGGTGGCAAACCGGGACAGGAAGTACTCGTACACGCGGCCCAGAAC
>JBOIFZ010000474.1:0-3794 GCA_050741735.1 Burkholderiales bacterium | reverse complement strand
CCGATGTCGGCGTAGTTGCCTTCGCCGCCGGGCGCGCCATCGGCGCCGAAACTGAAAATGTCGATCTCGCCGTGTATCCCCGGATTCAGATATTGGTAGGGATTGCCCCAGGGGTCCTTGGGCAGGCGCTCGACATACCCGCCCGCTTTCCAGTTGGGCGGGAGCGGGGCGCTAGTCGGCTGTGCCACCAGCGCCTGCAAACCCTGTTCGGTCACGGGGTAGCGCTGGTTGTCCAGGCGGTAAAGCTTGAGCGCCTGCATCAGGCTCGCGATATCCTGCTTCGCAGCGATCACCCGCGCCTCGTCGGGGCGGCTGATGATTTTCGGCACCACCAGGGCGGCGAGTATGCCGAGGATCACGACCACCACCATCACTTCGAGCAACGTAAACCCACGTTGCCAGGTCGACACTTTCATTTGACGCTTCTTGCATTCCAATATTATCCGAGGGTCGCCCTTCATGTTCTGATCCAGCCAGTTACGCCAATTATCCCGTTCGCCGAAAGACACTCTGTTCGCTAGCGTACATATGGCACGTTCGCTATGGTATAACTTTGGTCCTGCGTGAGGGTATTCTGTCAGGTCGATCATTGCCCCGCGCTTCATTGCGTGCCGGCGCGCCAACAACGCTAAGTATGCGGCAGCTCCTACTCGACCGATCGAACATTGCGCAAACGGCCGTGGTCACCCTGGCGACTATTGCCGCGCTGGCGTTGCTCGGCCTGGTGGCGGCGTACTGGACCTGGGTCTGGCTGGCGCCGCTTCCGGAACCGCGCGCACCGACCGCCGCAGACACCGGCACCGCACCCGCGTCCGCGGGTGAGCTGTTCGGCAGCATGCGGCGGGATCTGGACAGTCCGGTACCAACGGGAATCGCGATCAGGCTGCTCGGTATCGTCGCGGCCACGGGGGGGCGGCGTGGATACGCGGTGGTGCAACTCGAGGCGAAAGAGATTCTCGCCGTGCGGGAAGGCGAGGACGTTGCTCCAGGCATCCGGCTCGCCGAGGTCGGCACCGATCATGTCATCCTGGAACGCGGCGGAATCCGTGAAATGCTCGCGTGGCCGCAGAAAAGCGCAGAATCTACCGGTTTAGGCATAAACAGGTGACGCAGCCTTCGCTTGCCCGCGCAGCGTCCGATAACGAATATGAAGCCTCGCAGTCTGCAAACCGGATACCTGTCGCTGGCCGCCGCGGTCTGTTTGGCTGCGCTGTTGCTGGTACAGGAAACATGGGCTCAGCAAACCGGAGCCGGGGGCAAGCCTGCGGCACGCGCTCCTCAAGCGGGCGCGCGCCCGAATCCCGACATGGTCACGCTGAACTTCGTCAACGCCGACATCGAGGGCGTGGTGAAAGCCGTCAGCGAGATCACCGGTAGGAACTTCGTGCTCGATCCGCGGGTCAAGGGATCGGTGAACATCGTCTCGGCCAAATCGATTCCGAGAGCTTCGGTGTACGAGGTGTTTCTTTCGGCGCTGCGCCTGCAGGGCTTTGCCGCGGTCGAGGATCGCGGTATCGTGAAAATCCTTCCCGAAGCCGACGCCAAGCTGCACGCGGGTCCGACGTCGGCTCCACCGGAAGCAGGGCGCGCGACCGGAGAACGGATCGAAACCCGCGTTTACACGCTGAAGCACGAATCGGCGCTGCAAATGCTGCCGATCCTGCGCCCGTTGATTGCACCCAACAACACCATCAGTGCTTTCCAAAACAACAACACACTGGTCATCACCGACTACGCGTCCAATCTGCAGCGCCTGGAAAGGATCATCGATTCGATCGACCAGCCGAGCGGCGCCGACCCGGTGATGATCCCGCTGCAATATGCTTCTGCGGTCGATGTGGCGGCGACCGTCAACCGGCTGTTCGCGGAGTCGGCGCAGGCCCAGGGCGCAACCGCGCAGGAGCCGACCCAGCGCTTCTCGGTGGTCGCGGATGCCCGTTCGAACAGTCTGATGGCGCGCTCGGGCGATCCTTCGCAACTCACTCGATTGCGCAAGATCGTGGCGACGCTGGATTCGCCGACCAATGCCGGCGGCAATATTCACGTCGTTTATCTGAAGAACGCCGAGGCAGTGAAGCTCGCCGAGACCCTGCGGGCGATCTATCAGGGAGATGCAGGCGCGGCGGCTGCGCCGCGTTCCGCATCGGCTCCGGGCCCGCTCGGAGCATCAACGCTTGCATCGATGTCGGCCACGACTCCCGCAGCGCTGTCAGGGCTAGCTGTTTACGGTCCGACCGGCGGCCAGTCACAGGCAACTGCGGCCGCGCCCGGCATCATCCAGGCGGACGCGGCCACCAACTCGATCATCATCACCGCGCCCGACGCGATCTACAATAATCTGCGCGCAGCGCTGGACAAACTCGACGTGCGTCGTGCGCAAGTCTATGTCGAGGCGCTCATCGCGGAGCTCACCGCCGACAAGGCCGCCGAGTTCGGCATTCAGTGGCAGAGTCTGAGCGGGCTGGGCAAGACCGATAGCCAGGGCTTCGGCGGCACCAATTTCGGCACCGGGGGCCAGAACATCATCGGCCTTTCGCAGGACCCGGCCCGGGCCGCTCAAGGGCTCAACGTCGGCGTGGTAAACGGCACGGTAACCATTCCCGGCGTGGGCGAGATTCTGAACATCAATGTCCTGGTACGCGCGCTGGAAACCGACGCCAACGCCAATATCCTGTCCACGCCGACGCTGCTGACGCTGGACAACGAGGAAGCCTCGATCGTCATCGGCCAGAACATCCCCATCGTCACCGGCTCGTACGCGCTTACGGGCGCGGGCACCACGCCCTCGCCTTTCCAGACGATCGAACGGCACGATGTCGGATTGACGCTGCGGATCAAGCCGCAGATCTCGGAGGGCGGCACGGTGCGCCTGCAGATCTACCAGGAAGTCTCAAGTGTCGTCAACACAGTACTGCCCAACCCCCAAGGGGTGACCACCAACAAGCGTGCGGTGACTTCGATGGTCCTGGTCGACGACGGGCAGATCGTGGTGATCGGCGGCCTGATCCAGGACAGCGTCAGCGACGCGGTGCAGAAGGTCCCGCTGCTGGGAGACCTCCCGGTGATCGGCGGCCTGTTTCGCTACAAGACGCGCTCGCGCAGCAAGACCAACCTGATGATCTTTCTGCGGCCGACGCTGGTGCGCGACAGCCAGCGCGCCGACGCATTTACCGGCGAGCGCTACGACTACATCCTTGGTGAGCAGGAAAAGGCAAAGCCCGCGCACGACGCAATACTGCCCGACATGGAATCGCCCACCCTGCCGCCGCGCCCGCCGGAGGCAGCGAAACCGGGCGTGCTGCGCCGGGACGAACCCGGGCGGAAGTAAGTGCGCCGCGCTGAGAGAATTCCTTGAAGCTCCAGGGATCGCATAGCAAGATCCCCTACGCCTGTGCCAAGGCCAACGGCGTCGTCGTCACGTCCCTGGACGGTGGTCTCGCGGAGGTGGCGGTGCGCAGCGACGCCCACGCGGGCGCGCTGGCCGAATTGCGCCGTGCACTTGGCGTGCCGGTGCGTGCGCGCCGCATCGGCACCGAGCAATTCGACGAGTTGATCTCCGCGGTTTACAACGACGCCAATGCCGGGGCGGCCGCGCTGGCCGGCGACCTCGCGCAGGACCTGGACCTCTCCAGGTTGCTGCAGGAAATCCCCAGGATCGAGGATCTGCTGGAAAGCCAGGACGATGCGCCGGTCATTCGCCTGATCAATGCATTGTTCACCCAGGCGCTGCGCGATGGCGCCTCGGACATCCATATCGAGCCCTTCGAAACGCGCTCGGTGGTGCGGCTGCGCAT
>JBOIFZ010000473.1:0-1844 GCA_050741735.1 Burkholderiales bacterium | reverse complement strand
GACTTCCTGGACAGTCTCGCCTTTCATGCGCAGCGTGACGGCTGCCGCGGCGGTGGCGAAATCGCCGGTCTTGCGCTTGAGCTTGGAGTAGCAGTAGCCGGTATGGGGCGCTGGGACGGGGATGCGTATTTCCGTCATGATCTCGCCCGGCTTCATCAGCGTGGCGAAGCTGCCGACGAAGAAACCGTCCGCGGGCACGACGCGCTCGCCGGTCGATCCTTTCAGAACGAATGAGGCGCCCAAGACCAGCATCAGTGCCGGATGGTCGTTGCCCGGGTCGCCATGGGCAATATCGCCGCCGATCGTGCCCTTGTAGCGCACTTGCGGATCGGAGATGAGCCGCGCGCCTTCGACCAGCAATGGACACTTGTCCTGCAGCAATTTTGACCAGATGAGTTCGTTCTCAGTCGTCATCGCGCCGATGCGCAGCGTGCCGCCGTCCTCGCGTATGCCTTTGAGTTCGCGAATCCCGCCCAGATCGATCAGATGCCCGGGCTGGGCAAAGCGCAGTTTCATCATCGGCAACAGGCTGTGGCCGCCGGCGAGCAACTTGGCCTCGTCGCCGAACTGCTTGAGCAAGCCGAGTGCGTCAGGAATGGTCTTCGGCGCGTGATATTCGAATTCGCGGGGAATCATGGGTCGCTCCTCCCAGAGTCATGTTCTTTTACTATTCGCTAATACTGGGCTACCGCACTGCAACAAAACAAGTGCTGCTTGCGCCGATTGCCGGATCATGCCCGCCGACGGCAGGGCGTCTACCGCAAACGGGTTGCCAGTGTCCTGTTGCGTTGATTCGCGGACAACGCGTTTACTCGACGGCCTCCTGTGCCGGCAATTCGAGCAGCCAGCCGGTGCGTTGTGCCAGCGCCTGCACATCCTCCACAGTGTCCAGGTCGGTGACGAAGCGGGTGTTGGCGGTTTCGTACGTATGCACGAGTTCGGGTTGGCGTTCGGTCAGGTGGCGGCAGCCCAGGTTCGTGCCGCTGGCGAGAATCTGCGCGTGCGCCACCTCGTCGAGCAGAATGGGGTTGCCCCGTTGCCCATTCACAACCGGCACTACGACATGGCCCGCCGGGCGCTTCTTGAACGCTCCGATCAGCTCGGTCAAATCGCCCGCTGCGATCAACGGCTGGTCGGAGGGCATGATGAATACGGCATCGAAGGGTCCATTGAGCGCAGCCAGCCCCACCCGCACCGAGCCTTCCTGCCCCTGGGCATGCGCCTCGTTGTGCGCCAGCGTCACCGGAAAGCTCTGCACCTGCTCCTCGACCGCGCTGCGCGCGTGGCCTGTCACCACGACCACCTCGTCGACACCGGCACCGCTGAGGGCGACCAGTTGCCGGCTGATCAGCGGCACGCCCTGAAGCCGAATCAGCGGCTTGGCCACGCCACCCATGCGCCGGCCTTCACCGGCAGCCAGCAGCACCGCACCGATGCGCAACCTCGGGTACAGCCCGCCGCCTTGTTTGAGCAAGCATCCCATGATCGTGAATCCACCAGTCTGTATCGTCAGCGAAGGCGCGTCCATCCCGGTGAACCGGGTACGCGCGACAGCCTTGCCGGATTATAGGCCGGCTTTAACCTCGTGACATGGTATCCGCGCGGCCCTGGTCTACTCCCGGACTAAGATCACATTCACCGCTTTGACGAGCACGCGCACTGAGTCCCCCTTTTTTACGCCAAGGTCGGCGAGAGTGTCCAGCGTCATGACGGAGGTGATGTCGATCGGGCCGTCGACGCTGACCTTGACCTGACACATGAGGGATCCCTTTTTGATTTCCGCGACCTTTCCGACAACGTTGTTTCGCGCTCCGTATTTCATGCGGCCCTCCAAAGAGGAGTTG
>JBOIFZ010000472.1:0-9414 GCA_050741735.1 Burkholderiales bacterium | reverse complement strand
ATCCGTCCCGAAAGCGGGTACTGCGGATCGTTGAATCCCGGCGTGGACGGATGCCCGGGGCGCACCAGCGAATCCACCAGCACCTCGCCCTTGGCGTCGAGCTTGAACTCGAGCGCTTTCAGATAATCCTGCCATTGCTCGAGCGTACGCGGACCACCAATCACGCTGTTCACAATGGAATTGTTCAGCACCCAGTTGACCGCGAAATGGCCCGGGCCCATGCCCTTCTTCTCCGCGAAGGCCTTGATCTTCTGCGCGATCGCCAGCGACTCCTTGCGAAATTCGGTCTCCATCATGCGTTTGTCGTTGCGGCCTGCGCGAGTTTCCGCCGGCGGCGCCGCACCTGGCTGGTACTTGCCGGTGAGCACGCCGCGCGCCAGCGGGCTGTAGGCCACCACGCCGATGCCGTAGTACCGGCATGCCGGCAGGATCTCGACCTCCGGCTGCCGGTTCATCGCGTTGTAGTACGGCTGGCAAACCACGGGCTGCGGAATGTTCAGCGACCGACACAGGTGCATGATCTCGGCGATGCGCCAGCCGCGAAAGTTGGACAGGCCGAAGTGGCGGGCCTTGCCGGAACGGATGATGTCGTCCATGGCCCTGACGGCTTCCTCCAACGGCGCATCATCGAAGTCGCGGTGAAGGTAATAGATGTCCACGTAATCGGTACCCAGCCGCCTCAGGCTGGCGTCGATCGCCTGCATCATCCACTTGCGGCCGAGTCCGACGCAATTCGGACCTTCGCCGATGCGGTTGCCAACCTTGGTGGCGAGTACCCAGTAGTCGCGTCTGGCGACGATCAGCTTGCCGGTGATGCGCTCCGATTCGCCCTTGGCATACTGATCGGCGGTGTCGATGAAATTCACGCCCGCGTCGAACGCGGAGTCGACGATGCGTGCAGCTTCCTTTTCGTCAGTACGATCGCCGAACATCATGGTGCCGAGGCAAAGCGGCGAGACTTCGAGACCGCTGTTGCCGAGTTTGCGGTATTCCATTTTTTCCTCCAGGGTGGCGCATTTCCAATGGCGGCGATGATGCCGCAAGCCCACCGTTGGCGCAAACGCGCTTGAGGCAGCCGTTGCGGCAATGCTATAAGAGTTCTTCGCCACAACCGTCGCCGACATTCAACCCACCATGCCTGCAACGCTCCCCGTGCAAATGCGCGCAATCGAAATCACGGCGCCAGGCGGGCCCGAGGTTCTGCGCGTTAGCCAGCGTCCGGTCCCGGTTCCCGCTTTCAATGAAGTGCTGATCGAGGTCGCCGCTGCCGGCGTCAACCGCCCCGATGTCCTGCAGCGTAAGGGCGGCTACCCGCCTCCGCCCGGCGCATCCGACATCCCCGGGCTCGAGGTCGCCGGCAACATCGTCGCCGCCGGCGCGGGAGTGAATGAATGGAGACCCGGCGATCAGGTCTGCGCGCTGGTTACCGGCGGCGGCTACGCCGAATATGTCGCCGCCCCGGCGCCGCAGTGCCTGCCGATTCCGCGCGGACTCACGCTCATCGAAGCCGCGGGGCTTCCCGAGACCTTCTTCACGGTGTGGGTCAACGTGTTCGAGCGGGCGGGGCTGAAAGGGTCGGAGACGCTGCTGATACAGGGAGGATCAAGCGGCATCGGCGTCACCGCGATCCAGATGGCGCGGGCGTTCGGCCATCGCGTATTCGTGACCGCGGGTTCGGCCGACAAATGCGCCGCCTGCGAGAAACTGGGCGCCAGCCGCGCGATCAACTACCGCACCGAAGATTTTGCCGCGGTGGTGAAGGAGCTGACCGGCGGCAAGGGCGTGGACGTGATCCTGGACATGGTGGGCGGTGACTACGTGCCGCGCGAACTGGCCTGCCTCGCCGACGACGGGCGGCTGTCGCTGATCGCCTTCCTCGGCGGCACCAAAGCCACGATCGACATGACCGACATACTGCGCCGGCGCCTGACCATCACCGGCTCGACGCTGCGCGCGCGCTCGGTCGAAGTCAAAGGGGCGATAGCGCAGGCACTGAAGCAGAAAGTCTGGCCGCTGCTCGAGGCCGGTAAGATCAGACCGGTAATCTACCGGACCTTCAGGCATGAGGAAGCGTCGGCGGCGCACGCGCTCATGGAATCGAGCGCGCACGTCGGCAAGATAATCCTGGAAGTAAGGCCTTGACGCAAAGGCGTAAAGAGAGGAAGGCAGGGGCAGGTTTGACGAAATCCATGGTCGACGGGCCAACGAGCTCGCAAGGCGCTTTGTCTGCCCGCAAGACGGGCGCCGCACCGGGCCGCATGCGACCCGTTTCAAAAGGCTTGCGGCTTCGGGTAATCCCCTGAATGTCCATGAGAATGTTCCTCGACCTAGGGAAGCTCTGAATGAGTTCCGCATGCGCGACCGAAATGAAATCTCTGCGTTTCGCGCTGGCACTGGCCGGCTTGCTGTTGCTGGCGGCGTTCGCGGCGCTGACCGCGCAGCCGCAGGACCGGGGCGCGCCCAACTCTGCCATTCCCAGCATCCGGGTGTCCGATCTGCCGCCCGAGGCGCGCGCGACGCTGGCCCTCATCCGCGCCGGCGGCCCCTTTCTCCATGCCCGGGACGGCAGCGTGTTCGCCAACAGGGAGGCATTGCTGCCGCCGGCCGCGCGCGGCACCTATCGCGAGTACACCGTCATTACACCCGGCAGAAGGGATCGCGGTGCGCGCAGAATTGTTGCCGTCAAGCGCGCCGAGTTCTACTACACTTAATGAAGACAATTACCGCAGCTTCAGACGCATCATCGAATGAAGGGCGACTTTTCCAAATTGGTCGAAACCGGTGCGAGCGGCGTGTATCGCTGCCACTCGGCGCTGGCGGACGCGGCGTTGAGCGCCGCCGCACAGCGCGGTATGCGCGTGGAAAAGGTGGCGCTCGCGGGGTCGCGTGACAAGAATGCGTTCCTGAACGCGGTTGCCAAGGCGCTGGTGTTCCCGGATTACTTCGGCCACAACTGGGACGCCTTTTACGATTGCCTCGTGGACCTGGAGCACGACAAAGGCGAGGGATTGCTGGTGCTGCTTCGTGACGCGTCCGGGTTCGCCCGCGCCGAACCGGATGAGTTCGCCTCTGCGGTGGACGCGCTGCAGGACGCCGTGGACTTCTGGGAAGACGAGCAGAAAACGCTGCTGGTGGTGTTCGAGCTGGAGGCGCCTGTGCTGGCGCCCGAGTTGCCCGAAGTCAGCGGTCGATAGGACTGGCCGCGCGCGATGCACGCTGCGCGCGCGTTCCTCGGGCGCGCGCGGAACTCAGATAACGCGCAAGTTCCTGCAGTGCGCGGTTGTACACCTCGCGCTTGAACTCGATCACGCTTTCCAGCGGGATCCAGTACTCGTGCCAGCGCCAGGCATCGAACTCCGGATGCTCGGACTGGCGCAAGCAAACGTCGCAATCGCGCCCGATCAAACGAAGCAGGAACCAGATCTGTTTCTGGCCGCGATATACGCTGCGTCTTTCGCGCCGCACCCAGGTCTGCGGCACGTCGTAGCGCAGCCACTCACGGGTACGGCCGAGAATCTTCACGTGGCAGGGATCGAGGCCGACCTCTTCCCTCAGCTCCCGGTACATCGCCTGCTCGGGCGTTTCACCGGGCTTGATGCCGCCCTGCGGAAACTGCCAGGCATGCTCCTTGACCCGCTTGCCCCAGAAGACCTCGTTCTTGCCGTTGCACAGAACAATTCCCACATTCGGGCGATAGCCGTCACGGTCGATCATGTCAGCCACCCCAATCACATTTTCAGTTGACCGGATTCTTCCATAAATACAGCAACGAAGGAAGAAGACAACGACCGAGGTCAGAGCGTCAGGCGGGCTTTCGAGTGGGGATTAAGTTCGCGCAAACCGTCGACAAACTGCAGAAATTCAAGGCCGTACCGGGCCTGCAGAGTGCGCGCCCGGAGGCCTAAATCGTCCCAGCGTGGCCGTCCCGGTGAGCGGGCAAACGCCAGTGCCACGACGTTTCCGCGCCGTTCCGCCGGCACACACACCACGCCATCGAATACCCGCTCGATACGCTGCAGGTAGGCATCGAAGCGGGTATCCGAAATCCACAGGTTCACCACCAGTATTCCGCCGTCGGTCAGTGCCGCACGCGCATCGGCGTAAAAACTCTCCGAGGACAGTTCGGGAACCTGTTCGTGCCCGTCGTAGCCGTCCACCATCAACACCTCGCAAATGCGCGGATGCGCGGCTACCCAGTTGCTTCCTTCCGCCAGTTCGACGCAAAAACGGCCGTCGTCCGGCGGCACGTGGAAATACTGGCGCGCCGCCGCGATCACCCGCGGTTGCGACTCAACCACGGTGGTGTGCGCCGACGGCAGGTGGCGATAGACGAACTTGGCCAGCGACCCGCCGCCCAGGCCGATCATCAGGATGCGTTGTGGGCACGGATCGAACAGCAGGAATGCCATCATGGCCCTGGTGTACGCAAGCACCAGCTCGGTGGGGTCGGCCAGCTTCATCGAGCTCTGCACCGTCTCGCTGCCCAGATGCAGCGAACGGATGCCGTCCTTCTCGCTTACTTCGACACTGACTTCGTGATCGGCCGAACGATGGATCTTCCATTTTCCGAACACCGCTGCTCCCCACTTCCGGATGGCTCTCTACCGTAGAATAGCGGCTTTTCGAAGACGGGCAAGACATGCGCACTTCGCAGTTCTTCATTTCCACGCTCAAGGAGGCTCCCAGCGAGGCGGAAGTCATCAGCCACAAACTGATGCTCAGGGCGGGGCTGATCAGGAAACTCGGCAGCGGACTTTATACGTGGATGCCGCTCGGTCTGCGCGTGCTGCGAAAGGTGGAGAGCATCGTGCGCGAGGAGATGAACCGCGCCGGCGCCGTGGAACTGCTGATGCCGGCGATCCAGCCCGCCGAACTGTGGCAGGAGTCCGGCCGCTGGGAGCAGTTCGGCCCGCAGATGCTCAAGATCAAGGATCGCCACGAACGCGACTTCTGTTTCGGCCCGACCCACGAGGAAGTCATCACCGACATCGCGCGCAAGGAGATCCGCTCCTACCGCCAGCTGCCGCTCAATTTCTACCAGATCCAGACCAAGTTCCGCGACGAAATCCGGCCGCGTTTTGGCGTGATGCGCGCACGCGAATTCGTGATGAAGGACGCCTACTCCTTTCACGCCGGCGCCGAGGACCTGGAGCGCGAATACCGCAACATGTACGACACTTACTCGCGCATCTTCTCCCGTCTGGGGCTGAAGTTCCGCGCGGTCGCTGCCGACACCGGCCCCATCGGCGGCACCGGCTCGCACGAATTTCACGTGCTTGCCGACTCCGGCGAGGACGCGATCGCCTACTCCACCGCCTCGGATTACGCCGCCAATGTCGAACTCGCCGACGCGGTTGCGCCGGTGAAGCCGCGCGGCCCGGCCAAGCAAAAAATGCAGAAGGTTTCCACGCCCGGCAAGACCACCTGCGAAGAAGTCACGGTGATGCTGGGACTGCCGCTGTCGCAGTCGGTCAAGGCGCTCGCGGTCATGCATGAAGAACAAATATCAATGTTGCTGGTGCGTGGCGACCATCAGCTGAATGAAGCGAAGGTGTCAAAGCTTCCCGGTTTGAATCCGTTCCGTTTCGCCACCGAAAAGGAGATCGAGGCGCGCATTTGCTGCCGCCCGGGCTACATCGGTCCGGTGGGGTTGCCGAAGGAAATTACCGTGATCGCCGATCGCTCGGTCGCGGCGATGAACGATTTCGTTTGCGGCGCCAACGAGGCAGGATATCACCTGACCGGCGTGAACTTTGGCCGCGACCTCGCGGAACCGCTGGTCGCCGATATCCGCAACGCCGTGGCGGGCGACCCCAGTCCTGACGGCAAGGGCCGGCTGGAAATCTGCCGCGGCATCGAAGTCGGACACGTTTTCCAGTTGGGCAGCAAGTACTCCAAGGCGATGAGCGCTACCTTCCTGGACGAGTCCGGCAAGGCGCAGGTGATGGAAATGGGCTGCTATGGGATCGGCGTGTCGCGCATCATCGCCGCGGCGATCGAACAGGGAAACGACGAGCGCGGCATCATCTGGCCGCTGCCGATGGCGCCGTTCCAGGTGACCATCGCGCCGATCGGTTACAGGAAGAACGCGGAGGTCAAAAACGTAGCCGATCGCTTGCACGACGAATTGCAGTCGGCCGGATTCGAGGTGCTCCTGGACGACCGCGACGAGCGTCCGGGGGTGATGTTTGCCGACCTGGAACTGATCGGCATTCCCCATCGCATCACCGTCGGCGAGCGTGGCTTGAAGGATGGGAAAGTCGAGTATCAGGCCAGAACCGATGCTTCGGCGAGAGCAATTGAGTTGCAATCGGCGTCGAACCTCCTAAAATCCCTGGTATGACGATGACACGAGGGTTTTCAGGCACGCGCATCATGGCGCGCATCGCGTTCGCGGCGGCATGCGTACTCGCTTGTGCAATCGCCGCGGCAGGTGAGCAGAAGTACGAGCCGCTGTCTGCGAGCGTTCAGGCGGGATTGCATCGCTCGGTCGCCGATCAGGCCAGCCCGCGGCTCGCGTTCGCCTCCGAAGCGGAAGGCTTGGCATGGCTGACGGAAATGTCAAAACGTCTGGAAATACACGTATCCGACGCCGCCGAGCGCGATAAACTTCTTACCACCGTTCATTACGAAGCCACACGCGCGGGACTCGATCCGCAACTGGTGCTGGGCGTCATTCACGTAGAAAGCGGTTTTCGCAAGTACACAATTTCCAAGGCAGGCGCGCGCGGCTACATGCAGGTGATGCCGTTCTGGATGACGCTGATCGGAGAATCCGGGGACAACCTATTCAAACTGCGCACCAACCTGCGCTACGGCTGCACCATCCTGCGCCACTATCTCGACATTGAGCGCGGCGACACCTTCCGTGCGCTCGGCCGCTATAACGGCTCGCTCGGCAAATCGCGCTACCCCAATGCGGTATTGCGGACCTGGTCGGGCAACTGGAAGTACAAGGCTGGCGACCGTGTGATCGCCACGCCAACGGTCTACGCAGGCGAAGGCCGCTAGCGCCTCGTTTCTTCTGGTTGTGCTTTCAGCTTTCTAGATTTTGCGATCGAGCAGGCGCTCGATCTGCTTGCGGGTGATCTTGCCGACGTGGCGAACCGCCAGTTTGCCCTGCGGGTCGTAAATGAACGTCGTCGGCAGCCCCAAGACCTTGCCGACCTGATCGGCAGTTTTCCCGTCGCCGAGAACGACCGGGTAATTGACGAACATGCCCTCGGCGAATTGCAGCACCTGCTTCGAATCCTGGAATTCCATCGCCACGCCCAACACCTGCACGTCCTTGCGCGACTCGGTGATCGCCACCAGATCCGGAATCTCTTCCAGGCAGGGCGAACACCAGGTCGCCCAGAAATTCACGATCACCCATTTGCCGCGGTAATCGCCGAGACGATGCACCTTGCGGTCCGAGTCGGTCAGCTGGAAGTCCGCGGCCGCGGCCGACAACGTGGCGAACACGAGCAGCAGTGCGCAAGCGACACGAAACAGGCCTTGCCGCATCATCCCCTCAGGCGATTCTCGCGGCACGCTGGCCGCCACCGCTCGCCAGCAATTCTTTCAGGCTGAAGTCCAATTCGCCGTCGATGTTGGCCGCGGTGCTGGACACCAGGCGCCGGATGGTGGAGTCTTCGCTGACGTCGGCGGCTTCGCGCCCAAACACGAACATCTGGAACACGTCGCCGACGCGGATTGCGCCGGCATCGCGCGCAAGAACCCAGCCGTTGCCCTGCAGTTTCGCCACCCAACCCGCCGCCACCAGCTTGTCGAGAATGGCTTCGGCCTCCTCCCACGACAGCTTCACCGCTATGCGCAACTGCTGCAGGTTGAGAACCCGCCCGTCGGCATAGGCGCGGTAGAGCATCTTGAGAATCTCCACCGCCTCTACGAATTGCGCGCCGGGGGGCTGCTTGAGCAGCACGCCGCCGCTGCGCCAATAGGGCAGCACCGCGGTGATCACCGCCGCGAACACGACCACCACCCAGGACAGGTAGATCCACATCAGGAAGATCGGCAGGCTGGCAAACGTGCCGTACACCAGTTTGTAGCTGGCGATCTGGGCGACGAAATGGCCGAAGCCGAATTTCATGACTTCGAAGGCAAATGCCGCAATGATGCCGCCGACCGCGGCATCGGGCACGGTGACCTGGCGGTTCGGCACCGTACGGTACAGGAATCCGAACGCGACCGAGGTGAGCATGAGCGGCACAAGCCTCAGCACCGCGATCGTCAGCTCGGGCGCCTGCTTTCCCAGCCCCATCGATTGAGTAAGCAGCCAGGAGGTAAGCGACAGGCTGCCGCCGATCAGCAGCGGGCCGATGGTCAGCACCGACCAGTAGATCAGCACCCGCTGGATCAGCGGCCGCGGCCGCTTCACCCGCCAGATGGTGTTGAAGGCGCGGTCGATGGTGAGCATAAGCATGATCGAAGTCACGCCCAGCAATACGATGCCCAGTGCGGTGAGCCGCGCGGCGTTGTCCGCAAACTGCTGCATGTAAACGGTGATCAGTTTCGACGAGGCCTCTGGCACCAGATTGGTAACGACGAAACTGCGCAGCGTCTTGACGATGTCGTCGAAAACCGGAAATGCCGTCATCACGGTGAGCATGATGGTGATCAGCGGCACCAAGGCCAGCAGCGTGGTGAAGGTCAGGCTGCCGCACAACTGGAAGCAGCGTTCCTCCTTGAAGCGCCGGTACACGAGCACGACGAAATTCGCCAGCAGCTTAAACTGGCGGATGATGTCCAGGAGCGATCTGAGCCGGAGTTTCATTGGGGTCGGGTGTGGTTTCGCCGATATAATACGGGCTTCTCCGGCGGGAAAGTAGCGATGCAGGAAATTCTGGTGCTGTACTACAGCCACACCGGCGCGGTAAAGCAGATGGCACAGTTGATCGCCCGCGGGATCGAAAAGGTGCCGGGCATGCGGGCGAGGCTGCGGACCGTGCCCAAGGTTTCGACGGTTGCCGAAACCACCGAAGCGGAGATTCCCGATTCCGGCGCCCCTTACGTCGAGCTCAGGGACTTGGAGGAATGCGCCGGCCTGGCGCTCGGCAGCCCCACACGTTTCGGCAACATGGCGGCGGCGCTCAAATACTTCCTCGACAGCACCGGCGCGCTCTGGCTCAAGGGCGCGATGGTGGGCAAACCTGCCGCGGTTTTCGCCTCCACCGCCTCGCTGCACGGCGGCCAGGAAGCCACGCTGCTGTCGATGATGCTACCGCTCATTCATCAGGGCATGCTGATCGTCGGACTGCCCTACTCCGAACCCGACCTGATGAGCACCCGCAGCGGCGGCACGCCCTACGGAGCCAGTCATCTCGCCGGCGCCAATGCCGACCACCCGATCAGCGAAGCCGAGCGGCGGCTGTGCATCGCGCTGGGGACGCGGCTGGCCGAAGTGGCGCTCAA
>JBOIFZ010000471.1:0-12112 GCA_050741735.1 Burkholderiales bacterium | reverse complement strand
CGTGCTGCTCACGCTCGGCTGGGGACTGAACTGGCCGATGATGAAACTAACTTTGGCGGACATGCCGGTCTGGACTTTTCGCGGCCTGTGCGTCGCCTCGGGCGCCATCGGACTTTTCATCATTGCGCGCGCGGGCCGTCAGAAAACCCGCGTACCGGCGGGGCAGTGGCCGCGCCTGGCAGTTACGGCGATCGCCAACGTCACGATGTGGAACGTGCTGATCGGCTACGGACTGACGCTGTTGCCGTCGGGGCGTACCGCGATCCTCGCCTACACCATGCCGCTGTGGACCGTTCTGCTGTCGAGGTTCGTGCTTCACGAGAAGCTGACACCGCGCCGCGTGCTCGGCGTTTCATTGGGCATGGCGGGCATGGCGCTGCTGATCGGCGACGAATTCGCCGCCATGGAGGCCGCGCCGATCGGCGCGGCACTGGTCCTCGGCGCGGCGTTTTCCTGGGCGGTCGGCACGGTGCTGATGCGGCGCTATCCGACCGACCTGCCGACGACCTCCTTCACCGCCTGGCAGTTGCTTATCGGTGGCGTGCCGATCATGGTCGGGGCGCTCATTCTCGATTGGGGCGAGTGGCGGCCGATCGGCGTTGGGGCTGCGATCGGGCTCGGTTACAACATGCTTTTCGTCTTCATTTTCTGCTACTGGGCCTGGTACAAGATCGCCACCACGGTGCCCGCCACGGTTGCCGCCCTCTCCACGCTGATGATCCCGATCGTCGGCCTGTTCAGCGGCATGCTGATCCTGGGCGAGCGGCCGCAGTGGCAGGAATACGCGGCACTGGTGCTGGTGATTGCCGCGCTCGCGACCGTGCTCGTGCCGCCGAAACACGTTGGCAAGTAGGCCCTCTTGCAGGAGCGACGGCCAGCAGCCCACGGGGCGGCGCCGGGACTGCGCTAACCCATGGTTTCGTCAGGCAAATTGGCCCGGAAGTTGCTGTATATTGCTGCATCATGAGAACCCGAGTCTTCCTGTTACTGGTTTTGGCGGTTTCTGCCGGAATTGCGCAGGCCGACATCTACCGCCACGTGGATGCCGAAGGCTTAGTCCAGTTCACCAACGTTCCGCCCGACAGCCGCTACAAGGTCTATCTGAAGGAAAAGAGGAAAAAGCCGGATCCGATCGCGCAAACTCTGGCGAGCGAGCTGCGTTACTACGACGATGAGGCGCGTTCGCGCTACGCCCGGCATATTTACGACGCGGCAAGACTCACCAAGCTCGAGCCGGCACTGATCCACGCGGTGATCTCCGCGGAATCCGGCTACAACCCGCTGGCGCGGTCGCGCAAGGGTGCCGCCGGACTCATGCAGTTGATGCCCGAGACCGCAAAGCGCTACGGCGTGAAGAACCGCCTCGACCCGGCACAGAACATTCACGGCGGCGCGCGCTACCTGCGCGATCTGGTGCGCATGTTCAACAACGATGTCCAGCTTGCTGTGGCCGCCTACAACGCCGGAGAGAACGCGGTCGTGAGGCACGGCAACCGCATCCCGCCCTACAGCGAGACCATGACTTATGTCCCGCGGGTGATGAGCTACTACAAGAAGTACCGCACCACCTCCTAGGACTTCCCAGGTACCGTCGCCGGTTGCGGCCCCGCCCGATTCGTGGGCGCGGCAGCGGGTACGTACATGAACCGCCATTCGTTGTAGCGGGCCGCGCCTTCGAATTCTTCGTACTCCATCGGGAAACCGACACGTTTCAGCGGCTCGGCTTCCGACAAGCTGTGCACTCCCACTATTCCGCCCTCCGGGCCTCTGACCAACCCCCACTCCGCAGTTCCGCCAACCGGATCGGGATAGAGGCGCCGCAAGTAACGCTGCGTGTTTGGATAGCGACGGTCGAGCAGGAGATCTTCCAGTGTCTTCGGAAACCGCTTCGCGCCAGGGCTGCGCTCGTAGTACAGCCCGATTGCGTGGCGAAACTGGTCGCCGACGAAGAGCAATTCCCGCTCCTTTTCGCGCCGCGTTTCCGTATGCCAGATGACTCCCGTTCCCGCCAGTGCGATACCCATCAGCGCGATCAAGATCAGCAAACCGAGGTAAGTGTATCCGTGACACCACCTCACCCTGACGCGCGGACACGTTACTGACGAGGTCAGCCGCCTGCGGGTAGCGCGTCTCAGTCCCGTTTCCCGCCCCGGATCGCTACGCGAACGCCGTGTCAACGGGACCCTCTCCCCTGACCTCACCCCGCCCCTCTCCACTTGTGGAGAGGGAGGAAAGGTCAAGATGCGGAGAGGGAACTGTACTGCCCCTCCTTTGACGCTATTCGTGGAAACTCTTCCGATCCTGGCAGTGCAATCCGTGCCGTGAGCATCGACAGGGGTTTCCGTCGCTTTTCTTCTCATCGCCCGCTCACCAGTCGCCGTACGTCGTTTGATCCAGCGCCACCCCGGGCGCCCCGCTCTTTACGTCGAAAATCTTGCCCTGTTCGCCGGGCTGCGGCGGCACACTTATCCAGGTGTCTGAACTTTCGGTAATGGGATCGGGAGGAATGCGCCGCAGATATTTCCCGGTCACCAGATCTTCAAGCTCGTCGGGGTAACGGCCCTTGTCGGCATGGTACTTGTCGATCGCATCGCGCATCTGCGCCAGGTTCTGCTTGAGCACGGCCTCCTTCGCCCGGTCGGTGCTGTGGAAGTAACGCGGAACCGCGATGGCGAGCAACAGGGCGATGACGGCCATCACCACCAGCAGCTCGATCAGCGTGAACGCTCGCAGAGCTTCCGGGCCGAGGTTCGAGGACCGAGGGCCGGGTGAAATGCAACACGAACCCTCTTCTCGCCGTTCCGACCTGCCGGTTCTCGCCTCACTCCTCACTCCTCACTCCTCACCATTCTTTATAGGGAACCCCGTTCAGCCCGACCCCGTCTGCCTTCGAGTACACGTCGAACACGTCCTCGCCATCCTCAGGGTCGTCCGGCGGGCTCGCATAGCTGCGCTTGCCCCAGGTCTCGGCGGCGGAAAGCTCGGCGGGCGCAAACGGGTCGCGCGGCACGCGGCGAAGGAAGTAGATCATCCTTTTCTGCGGTGACTTGATATCCTCGACGCCGGAGGCCAGCGCGACCAGCACGGGCGGATACCCCGACTCGTCCGCCTTCCTCGAAACGCGTCCCTCGTCGGCCGCCTGCTTGTAGGCGTCGATCGCTTCCCGTATCTGTCGCAGCGACGCGTGGAGTTCCTGCTCCTTGGCGCGCTGAACTGTGATCTGGGTGAGCGGCAGCGCCGCCGCGGCAAGGATCGCCACGATCGCCACCGTGATGATGAGCTCGATCAGGGTAAACGCGCGCTGACGCCGCGCGCGGGACTGAGGACTGAGGACTGAGGACTGAGTTATGTGCACTGCTTTGGCGCCATGAACCTGTCCACCGCGCACCTATACGTGAATCCGGTGCTGAAGTTACTTACGGCATTCACGACATTCACGACATTCACTCTTTTCAGCACCCCCTTGAGGGGTACGGCACTTACGGGGTGATGCTGATCTCCACAGGCACCGGCGCGGAGATGGCAACGCTGTCGCCGCCGGGACCAACGGCGGATATGTTGGCGACCGAAATCCGTGCCATGCCGCTTTGGCCTTCGATCGCGCGGAATCGGACCACTGCGGTGCCCGAGACCTGCAGCGGGATGCGTCCGGCTGCCGCCGTTTCCGGCACGCCGACTGCCTGGAGCCGTGCGCTGTCGTAATTCAGTTCAAGCTGCACGCTCCTCGCAATACCCGGTGGGGCCGACACCGCCACCGCGAATTCGCGCCCCGCCTGCGCCTGCAGCGGCGCGGACAACAGCAGCGATGCACCGGCAGGCGGTGCCGGCAGCGTCTCGCCACTGGGCGCGGTCTCGATGGTCAGCGGTTGCACGGTCGCGCCGGCTGCTCCCGGCGGCTGCGCCAGGGCCACCGGTGGCTGAGCGATCCCGGCCTGCGGTATGGCGCCGGACAGCCGCAGCGGTGCGGCCCCGAAGCCGCCCTCCGTGCCCGACATGAATTCGAGCGTAGCGGCACCCGGCCGCTCGAGATTGCGCACCACATAGGGCGTGATGAGAAGCACGATCTCGGACTTGTTGTGCTCGTCCTTGCGGCTGCGGAACAGCCGGCCCACGATCGGCAAATCACCCAGCCCCGGTACCTTGTCGGCGGTATTGCGCTCCACGTCCTGAATCAGCCCGGCCAGCACCTGGGTTTCACCGTTCTTGAGCCGCAGGGTGGTTGAGGTATTGCGCGAGCCCAGCTCGTAAGTCACGGTGCCCTGCAGGCTGCGGATTTCCTTGATGATGTTGCTGACTTCAAGCCCGACTTTAATCGCCACGTCGTTCTCGAGATAGATGTTCGGCTCGACATCGAGCTTCAAACCGACATCCAGATAGGAGACGGATTCCGATACAAAGCCGGTGGCGCCGGAAGTGGTGGTGATCACCGGCACCTTTTCGCCGATGTGAATCTTGGCTTTTTCGCGGTTCTTCACCCGGATGCGCGGATTGGCGAGGAGGTTGGTGTCCCCTTCCTGCTTGCGCATATTGATCACCACCGCGGGATCGGTGACGGTCACCATAACCAATCCGGAATTGAAGTTCTGCAATTCCTCCAGCGTAGCCTGCCCGGGAATGTTACTTGCACCGTCGAGGCTGAAATCGACCTGGGTCGGATAGCGGATGCCGAGTTCCTGCAGGCGGGCGCGCCCGACCTCCAGCACATCCAGTTCGAGCATCACCTCGGGTTCCGCCAGGTCCTGCGCGGCAATCAGTTTTTCCGCCAGCCGGATCGCGTCCGGAGTATCCCGCATGACCAGCAGGTTCAGCCGCTCGTCGATGAAAATGTCGCGAGTCTTCACCACCGTCTTGATCAGGTTCAGCGTCTGCTTCACGTCGGCATTGGCAAGATAGAAACTCTTCACCATCAGTTCCTGATAATCCCTCGCCTTGATCGGCAGGTTCGGGTAGACCAGCACGGTATTGTCGTTCAACACTTTCTTTTGGAGCTGGTTGGTGGCGAGCAGGAACTGCACCGCGTCCTCGATCGTGGTATTGCGCACATAAATGGTGACCCGCAGGTCGGGGCGCACATCGCGGTCAAACACGAAATTTATGCCGGAAGTGCGCGACAGCACCTCGAATACGCTCTTCAGAGGCGCGTCGCGGAATTCCAGCGTCACCGGCCTGCGCAGCGAACTCTTCAACACCGCGGGCGTCGAGACTGTCTTGGTTTTCTGCTCGTCTATGCTGCGCGCCAGCGCCTTGGCGTCGCGCTGGGACGGATTCTCCGCCAGCACCGGGCGCAGCTTCATCTGTGCGCCATCGAAATCGCCGGCATCGGACAGTTCTTTCGCCTCGGCAATCGCCTTCCGGTGACGCGTTTCGGTTTGCGCCGAAGCCAGCCCTGCCAGCGCGCGCACGTTGTCGGGGTCGAGCGTCAGCACTCGCCGGTAGAACGGCTCGGCGTCCTCCGATTTTCCCAGCAGCCGCTGCTTGTCGCCCTGGGTCAGCAGCTGGGTGAGGTACTTGTCGCGCTCGAGCAGATAGGAGGTGCGGTATTCGATGTTGTTCGGACTGGCCTTCACCGCGGCTTCCATCTGCAGCAGGCCTTCTTCCACGCGGCCCTGCTCGATCATCTGTTTTCCGGGCACGACGGCCTGATCGGTTGCGCACGCAGTGAGGACGAGCACGAAGACAAGGGCTGGTTGTTTCACTTCGCCTCCCCGATGGAAAGGTGTTGCTCGACGCCGGACGGCAGGTGAGTGAACGTCAGCCGTGTTTCCGACACCTTGTCCACACGATAAGTCGATTCGATGATCTCGCCCTCATGCACGACGAGATTGCGCTCGCCCTGGGTAAGGAACACGGCGTTGGTCTCTTCCGACAGCAGCCTGCCCATGTAGGTGAACGGAAGCGGCGGCGCGCCAGGCGGCGCAGTCGGTGGCGAGGGCGTCGCAGGCAATGCAACCGCGGAAACAGGTGCCGTCGCAGCGGCCTTGGGTGCCGGTATGCGCCAGCTGCGCGTGGCGAACGCATCGTTGGCATTCGAGTCGACATCGCGGCCGCGCAGTTTCTCCAGGTGCACGCGATCGGGAGTTGCCGGGTCCGCGCCGCGCGCCGCCTGCGCCTGCCGCGGCCGCGCTGGCGGCTCGACGATTTCGGTGCCGCTTTTCCTGTCGGCCTCGCGCACCCACGCGGCCGCCGTCAGTGCAGCCATCAGCAGTGCGACCAATGCGATCCAGCGCTGGCGTGCGTCGATCTTCATCCCTGCATGCTCAAGAACAAGGTGAACTTGATTTGCGCTTGCAATGCTTCGTCGCCGATTTTCTGGCGCTGGAAGCTGATGCCGTCTAGCGACAATCCCGGGATTTCGCGCCCCGCCTGCGTCAGGAAACGGCGCACTTCCGGATAGGTGCCCTTCGCCGGCAGAAGGATCTGGTAGCGGGTGAGTTTGCCGTCCGGATCGGCAAGCGGCCGGTATTCGCCATGCTCGAGCCTGAGTCCATGTGCTTGCGCCGTGCGGTGTAACCGGCGCAGCAATTCGGGCGCGTTTGCCGGGCGCGCTAAAGCGGCGTAGAACGCGGCAAGATCCGCTTCCGGATCGCCGGGGGCGGTCGCATCGCTAACCGGCGACCCCTCCAGTGCGCCATGCAGTTTCGATGCTTCGGCTCGCAGTCGCGTCCGCTCTTGCAGCACCGGCGCCACGGTGGAGTAATAGAAGGTCACGTCGAAAGCGACCAGTCCCAGCGCCAGCATCGTGCTCCAGTGCAGACCGCGCGCCAGGCGCCGCAGTCTCCAGCCCGTCAGTTCGAGATTTTTTCGATCCATGACGCGGTTACCGTAAAGCGCACCGGACGCTGCGGGTCCCGGGCGTTCACCTGATGGTTGAGCAGATAGACCCGCGCCAGCGACGGCGCGCGCTGCAAACGCTTCACATAATCGAACATCGCTTCGACGTCCGCCGCCTCGGCGCTCAGTTCCACTGTGCCGCCCTTCTGATCCGGAGTAATGCCGAGCAGCGCCACCCGGCCGTTGGCAACCGATTCGACAGCGCGAAACAGGCGATCCCAGGGCAGCGTGATCTGATCGATCACCTGGTTGGCATGGCGGATTTCCTTGATGGTGGCATCGGCGAGCCTCGGCGCATCAGAGTTGATCCCTTTGGCACGGCGCTCGAGCCATGCGATGCGCGCCTCGATCTGCTCGACCTCGAGCTGCGACTCCGCATACATGTCCGCGAGCTTGACGGTGGCGACCGCGGCAATCGCCAGCAGGCCGATCCCCAGCCAGCTTACGCGCCTGCTTCCCGCCGCGAAATCGAGCTCGAGCGCGCGCATCATGCTGCGGCCGCCTCCGCACCGGCATCGCGCCCAGACAATCTCTCGACCTGCAGTCCCGCGGTATCGAGCCTCGCGCCTGAAAATACGTGCAGGCAAATTTTCTCGCTGCCCGGTTCCAGCCCGAGCATCAGCCGCTCCTGTTCCAGCAATTCGGGAAGCGCAACCGTTTCGCCGTTCAACGGACGGCTGCGCAACGAAAGCCAGCGCCCGCCGCGCAACAGCCCGAGCAGCATTCTTCCCGGCTCCGCGACCGCCAGCCAGGCATCACCGCCGATCGCTTTTCGCTCCGCGTTGACCAATTCCATCAGTTGCGGCTGGATCGAACGCAATGTGAGCGGCGAATTGTCCAGCAGCGTGGTCAGCGACTCGATCAGGGGACGTTCGACCGCCGTCGCGACCTGCGCGGAACCGGCCGCGCCACCCGACAACCGCAACATCCATCTCTGTGCGGCTTCGCCGTAAACCTGCACGAAGCGCATCCTGGCGAATGCAAGCTGTTCCTCGTCGGTGACGAGCGAGGCACTCCAGGGAACCAGCATGTAACGCGTGAAGTGGTTGGACAGGATGACCGTGGCGTCGGCCCTGCGCAAATTCGGCTGCGCGAGCAGCTCGCGCAGCGCCTCGACCGCAGGCGCCCAGGAGGTCGCGTCGCGTTGCTGCGTTTCGGCGCAAGCCAGCGTTTTGCGTTCCGGGGCCGCACGCTTCCAGCCGGGCGCAAAGCGCAGTATCTCCACCTGCTGCGGCGAAATGCCAATGCGCACCCGTTCACGCCACAAAAGTGACACGATTGATCTCCGACAACGTAGTTTCACCGGTCCTGACCAGGTCCAGCGCGGCATCGCGTAAACCGCGGGTGCCGAGTCTGCGCGCCGCTTCCTTGATGACCCGGATCGGCTGGCGGCTTACGATCAGTTCGCGCAGCTCGTCGTTGAGCAACATGGATTCCGCGATCGCCTTGCGGCCGCGATAACCGGAGCCGCGGCAGTGGCCGCAGCCGCGGCCGGCCCTGAAGCGGAAACCCCGCACTGCCTTCGCATCCAGCCCGGAGTCGGCGAGCAGCCGCGCATCGGGCTTGTCCTCGACCCTGCAATGCGCGCAGTTGATCCGCACCAGGCGCTGCGCCATCACGCCGTTGAGCGCGGCGACGAAGCTGTAGGGGTCCACGCCCATGTGCAGGAAGCGGCCGATGACGTCGAACACGTTGTTGGCGTGCACCGTGGTGAATACCAAGTGCCCGGTGAGCGCGGACTGGATGGCGATCTGCGCGGTCTCGGGGTCGCGGATCTCGCCGACCATGATCTTGTCCGGGTCGTGGCGCAGGATCGAACGCAGGCCGCGGGCGAAGGTGAGCCCCTTCTTTTCGTTCACCGGGATCTGCAGGATGCCGGAAATCTGGTACTCCACCGGGTCCTCGATGGTGATGATCTTGTCTTCACCGCGGTGGATCTCGGAAAGGATGGCGTAGAGCGTCGTGGTCTTGCCGCTGCCGGTCGGCCCGGTCACCAGCAACATGCCGTAGGGTTCGTTCGCCAGTTTGCGCAACCACGCCATGGTGCCAGGATCAAAGCCCAGCACTTCCAGACGCAGGCCCTCGAACTCGTCGGCGAGCGTCTGCTTGTCGAGAATTCGCAACACTGCGTCCTCGCCGTAGATCGAGGGCATGATGGAAACGCGCAAATCCACTTCTCTGCCCTTCACCGATACCTTGAAGCGGCCGTCCTGCGGCACGCGGCGCTCGGCGATGTCGAGTTCCGCCATCACCTTCACCCGAGAAACGATGCGATCGGCCATGTCCGCGCCCGGCGCGTTGCCGACCGCCGTCAGCACGCCGTCGATGCGGTACTTGATCGCCAGCCCGGAACCGGTGGATTCCAGGTGCACGTCGCTTGCGCCGGTCTTGAGCGCGTCGTACAGGGTCGAATTCACCACCCGCACCACCTGGCTGGAGTGCTCGCTGATCGCCTTGAGCGACAGGTCCTCGATGCGGCGGCCGCCGCCCTGCATGTCGGCTTCCGTGGGCACCACCTCGCCCATCGCCCGCATGCCCTCTTCCACGCGGGCGAGATAGGCGCCGATGTCGTTGCGGTGCGCAAGCTGGAAACTGAAGGGCGCAACGACGCGCTCCTGCACCCACGCCTGCAAGTCAAGTGCGAACGGGTCGCCGATCACCACCAGCAGTTCGCCGGCCTCGTCGCGCAACGCCACGCATTCACGTTGCGACACCTCGTTGAAAAGCAGCACCTCGAACGCCGGCGCAAGCTCGTGCAGGCGCCGCATCGGCAACACCGGCAGGCGCAGCAATTCGCCCAGCGCGCGCACGAATTCGTCGGGGCCGAGCGCGAGTTGCTCCTCCAGTACTTCGATGAGTTTGCGCCGGCTGCGCTCGGCCTCCTGCCGCGCCTGGGCCAGATCGGCTGCGGTGAGGTGGGTGCCGGCCGGCACCTGGATGTCGGTAACCGCGTTCACTGGATGCTCCCCGCCAGTTCGAACACCGGCAGGTACATCAACACGACGATCACGCCGATCACCACGCCGATGAAAGCCATCAGCAAGGGCTCGAACAGCCTGGTGAACCAGTCCACCCAGCGCGAAATTTCCTCGTCGTAGAAAGAGGCGATGCGTTCCATCATGTCGTCCATGCGGCCGCTGCGCTCTCCGACCCGCAGCATGCGCAGCGCCACCGGGGTGGTGAGATTGTTGGCCGACATGGCCTCGGAGATGGATCGCCCTTCCCGGATCGCCTGAGCCGCAAGGCCCATGCGCACGCGCAGCGCCGGCGACAGCAACCCGGCGGACATGTCCAGCGCCGTAACCATCGGCGTGCCACCGCGCAGCAGCATGCCCAGCGTGCGATAGAAGCGTGCCAACTGATACAGCCGCATGCGGCTGCCGACCGACGGGATCGCCCACAGCCTGGCGCCGATCCAGCGCCGGGTTTCCGGCAGCATCAGCAGCCGGACGGCAACAAAGCAGATCACCAGGAAAACGGCGCCGGCGATCATGCCGTTGGCTTCGAGGAACTTCCCGGCTTCCAGTAGCCACCGCGAGAGCAGCGGCAGATCGCCCTGGATGTCCTCGTACACGTGGCTGAACTTCGGCACGACGTAGCCGAGCAGGAACAGCAGCACCAGCGAGCCCACCGCGATCAGCAGCAGCGGATAAATCGACGCGCTGACGATTTTCTTGCGCACGGTTTCGAGCTGCGCCTGGTAGGCGATATAACGCTTCAAAGCGTCCGGCAGGTCGCCGGTGCGTTCGGTGGCGCGCACGGTGGCGACGAACAGCGAGGGAAAGACTTCCGGGAGATCCTGCATTGCCTGAGACAGCGTGCGGCCCTGATTAAGCTGGGTCGTCAGATGATCGAGCGTGTTGCGCGCCGGACCCGCGCTCTCCTTTTCCGCCAAGCCTTCGATCGCCTCGACCAGGGTCAGCCCGGCTTCCAGCAGCGCCAGCAGCTCCTGCGCGAACAGCGCCAGCGGAAAGCGCGTGCGGCGCGTGAAGATGTCGAAATTCCACGCCGTGCGCTTGAGCGACAGCAGCGCGAGCCCGCTCAATTTCGCCTGCCGTTCGGCATCCGCCTCGTCGGCGGCGTCGAATATCACCGACACGACGTTGAATGAATCGCGCAGCGCTTTGACCTGAAATTTCATGATTTTGGGGTGACCAAATGATCGAGCCTCGAATCACCGTTCACCATTCACTATTCACCAGTTTGTTATATCCGCCGCCTCGTCCGCGCCGCCGAGCTTGCCGTCCTTGCCGTAGGAAAACAGATCGTACTCCCCATGCTCGCCGGGTGCGCGGTATACATACTTGTTGCCCCAGGGGTCGTCGGGTACCGCCTTTTTGAGATACGGCCCAGCCCACTTCGGTTCGTTCTCGGGCCGGGCATTCAATGCCGCCAGACCCAGCTCACTGGTCGGGTAACGTCCAGTATCGAGCCGATACTGGTCCAGCGCCTTGTCGAAGGCGTCGATTTGCGCCCGCGTCGTCTTCACTTGCGACTTGCCGATCTGGGCGAAATAGCGCGGTCCGACGTAGCCGGCCAGGAGGCCGATGATGACCATCACCACCAGCAGTTCGAGGAGCGTAAATCCCCGGGAACGCGTGCGCACTTGGGAAACCACGAACTGCCGCGACACACACACAGGCTTTACCCCTCCAGGTGCGGGGCACCCGCCCCGTCTCGTTATCAACCCAATTCGGTGTAAGCCGATGGCTGGTGCTTCGAAGAGATGACAGCACGATTAATGACCTGACATCTCAATGCAACGTACTTCACGCTCTTCTATAGTAAGGAAAATGTAGTCTGCCGCCTATGGCGCTACATTAAGCCGCCGTTTCCTGCCCGTGATCAAGTGGTGCGGTTAGATGTTGAATCCACCCCATTCCTCCCCCCATAGAAAAGGTGTGCGTCCCCTTTTACCTTTTAGAATCCACCTCCTTCGAACGAAGCTCTCCAGCGGCTGGGCGCCTGAGACAATTTGGCCGTTGATGAAGAAGGCAGGGGTGCCATTCACTCCGGCGCGAGAGGGAGGCCATTACGGGTTCTTGCCGTCGAGAAGACGGTCGATGGCTTGGCGGAAGGGCGCAACGGGTTGGGCGCCCCTTATGGAAGCCGCCTCGATCGTGCCATCCGCGGCGGTCTTACCGATGAAGAAGGTGGGCGTCCCGGTGACCCCGACGGCCGAGCCGGCAGCCAGGTGCTCGCTGACGGTGTTGGCATAGTTGCCCTGGTCCAGACAGCTGTTGAAGCCGTCCACGTTCAGACCCAGATCGCGGGCAAACCC
>JBOIFZ010000470.1:0-2477 GCA_050741735.1 Burkholderiales bacterium | reverse complement strand
CCGACAACTTCATCTACAGCTCGACCTACCGCACGGCGAAATGGGACGGGGAAGTCGTGGCGGAACGTATCGACACGGCCACCGGCAACGTGATCCCGGGCGTGGTGTGGTCGGCGCGCGACCAGCTTGACACGCGTGTGACGATAAACACCGACGATCGCACGATACACACCCTGGATCCCCTGGCGGCTACCAAGCTCAAGCTATTCTTATATGCCAACCTTACCGCCGCGGAGAAAGCCTACTTCGACAACAAATGCGCCGCGTTGACGCAATGCCCGTCGCTGAACCCCGGGCAACAGAATGCGCTCAACAACGGTACCAATTTCGTGAATTGGCTGCGCGGCCAGTTCAAGAAGGAGGATGGTGTGGTCTTCCGCGACCGCGAGCACGTGCTCGGCGACGTCGTAAACGCCGAGCCCGGCTTCGTCGGCAAACCCAACCTGAGTTACGCCGACGCGGTAAGCCCCGACTACGATTCGTTCAAGACGGCGAACGCGGGCCGCCAAACGGTACTCTACATCGGCGCCAACGACGGCATGCTGCACGCCTTCAACGGCAGCACCGGGGCGGAAATGTGGGCCTACGTGCCGCGCATGGTGATGCCGGAGCTGTACAAGCTTGCGGCCATCGACTACGGTGCCGCCCACCGCTATTACGTGGACGGCTCCCCGACGACGATGGACGTGTTCCTCGGCGGCGCGTGGAAGACGATACTGGTCGCCGGCCTCAACTCCGGCGGGCGCGGTTACTACGCGCTCGATGTCACCGTCCCCAACAGTCCGAAGGGCCTGTGGGAGGTGTGCTCGAATTCCGCACTCTGCTCCGTCTTCGATCAGGACATGGGACTGTCCTTCAGCGACCCGGTCATCACCAAGCGGCCGAGCGACGGCAAGTGGGTCGTGATCGTCACCTCGGGATACAACAATGTCGTACCCGGCGACGGCAAGGGCTACATCTACGTGCTGGATGCCGCAACCGGGACGATCCTGAACAAGGTAACGACCGGGGCCGGCGACGTGTTCACTCCCAGCGGGTTCGCCAAAGTTTCCGCGTTCGCCACCGACTTCAGGGTGGACAACACCACCACCTTCGTCTATGGCGGGGATCTGCTGGGCAACGTGTTTCGCTACAATACGGCGACCAACACCATGCAGCGCATCGCCCAGCTTTTCGACGCCAGCAGCCCCCCCAGGCCGCAGCCGGTCACGACGCGGCCCGAGATCGCGCTCATCTCCGGATTCAAGGCGGTGTTTATCGGCACCGGACGCCTGCTCGGCCTCAGCGACCTGCAGGACCCCGCGACGCTCGTGCCGGCCGAGGACGCCGCCTATCAGCAGACGGTGTACGGGATCAAGGATACCGGCGCCGATCTCGGAAACCTGCGCCTGACCGGCAACCTGGTGCAACAGACGCTGACCGTGATCGACCCGGTAACCCGCTCGAGCTCGACCAATGCGGTTGACTGGAACACGAAGAACGGCTGGTACGTGGACTTGAATCCCCTGAACAGTACGCCGGGCGAGCGGGTAAACATCGATTCGCAACTGGTCCTCGGCACCCTGTTGGTGGTAACCAACGTACCGAACCAGGACGCCTGCACGATCGGCGGCGAAAGCTGGGTGTACCAGTTCAACTACCAAAGCGGGCGGTATCTGCTGACCTCCCCGGCTAATGCAATCGCTACCAAGCTGGGCAACGCGGTCACGATGGGTATCGTGGTGGTCCGGCTGCCGTCCGGTCAGCTCAAAGCCATCGCCACCGACGCCACCGGCGCCAAGACTCCGTTCGGCGTGAACATCGGTGCATCCTCCGCCAGCGGCAGGCGCACGTCCTGGCGCGAACTGATTTTTTAAGGCAATCGAAAACGAAACCGGCCCGGCGGGCAACCGCCGGGCCGTTTTTTTTCCAAATCAGACGCCGGCGAGCGTCCGCGGAAGCGGGAAGGTCACCTTCTCGGAAATGCCGTTCAGTTCGCTTACCGAATCGGCCCCCAATGCGGTGAGCTTGGCGATGACCGCCTGGACCAGGACCTCCGGAGCGGACGCGCCCGCGGTTACGCCGACTACTTTTTTTCCTTCGATCCACTCGGGCTTCAGGTCTGCCGCATCGTCCAGCATGTAGGCAAGAACGCCGAGATTGGCCGCCACTTCGCGCAGCCGGGTGGAGTTGGAGCTGTTGGGCGACCCCACCACGATGACGACATCGCAGCGCGCCGCCATCGCCTTGACCGCGTCCTGGCGATTCTGGGTGGCGTAGCAGATGTCGTCCTTCTTGGGCCCGACAATACTGGGGAAGCGCCGCTGCAATGCCTCGGTGATGGCGCGCGCATCGTCCACCGACAGCGTGGTCTGGGTGACGAATGCCAAATTTTCCGGGTTTTCCACCTCGAGCCGTTCGACGTCCGCGATGGATTCCACCAGGTACATGCCGCCGGAAACCTGGCCCATCGTGCCCTCCACTTCCGGATGTCCTGC
>JBOIFZ010000469.1:0-5096 GCA_050741735.1 Burkholderiales bacterium | reverse complement strand
GCGGCTTCGAATCGGTTCTTGGCGCGATCATCGGCGGGCTGATTATCGGCGCGGGAGAGAAGCTCTCCGAGGTCTATCTCGGACCGCTGGTCGGCGGCGGAATCGAAAACTGGTTCGCCTACGTCCTCGCACTGCTTTTCCTCCTCGTCAGACCCGAGGGTCTGTTTGGCGAGAAGCACATTGACCGTGTCTGATAACTGCGTGAGGGGTGAGGAGTTAGGGGTGAGGGGTACTCCGGTAGCCAATTTGCTTGTATCAGTGTGGTCCGAATTTCGGAGCACCGGGTTGATTCGCTTTTTCGCTGTCACTCCTCACCTCTTCCCCCTCACTCCTCACGCCTTCAGGAACTGACAAGTGTTCTACAGAGAAGCGGGACAATTCAAGACTTCCTACGCCGCAGACCAGGCGGTGTTTCCGATCGCCCAGGATCGCGTGTTCATCGCGATCTGGTTTGCGGTCGGCTTCATCCTGGTGCCGCTGCTCTCGAGCGAGTACCTGTTCCGCGCGATATTCATTCCGTTCCTGATCATGGCGCTTGCGGCACTCGGGCTGAACCTTCTGGTCGGCTACTGCGGACAGCTTTCGCTCGGCACCGGCGGATTCATGGCCGTGGGTGCTTACGCCGCTTACAACCTGTGCGTGCGCATCCCGGACCTGAATCCTCTGGTGGCGTTTCTGCTGGCTGGCGGCGTGGCGACGCTGGTTGGCAGCGCCTTCGGCATTCCGAGCCTGCGCCTCAAAGGTTACTACCTTGCAGTGGCCACCCTGGCTGCGCAATTTTTCCTGGACTGGATGTTCAGCAGGGTGGCGTGGCTGACCAACAACACCCCGTCGGGCTCGATCGCCGCGCCGCCGGTGACGCTTTTCGGCCTCACCTTCGAAACCCCGGTGAAGAAATACCTGCTGTGCCTGACGATCCTGGTGCTGTTCGCTGTGGTCGCCAAGAACATCGTGCGCGGCCGCATCGGACGCGCCTGGATGGCCACGCGTGACATGGACGTCGCTGCGGAAATCATCGGCATTCGCCCGATGTACGCAAAACTCTCGGCATTCGCCGTAAGTTCTTTCTTTATCGGCGTCGCCGGTGCGTTGTGGGGTTTCGTGCACCTCGGCTCCTGGGAGCCGCTCGCCTTCGACATCAACCGGTCATTCAGTATCCTGTTCATGGTCATCATCGGTGGACTGGGTTCGATCCTGGGCAGTTTGCTCGGCGCGGCCTTCATCACCGTGCTGCCGCTGATCCTTAATCAGATGCCGCAATGGTTCGGCGTTTCGATCTCGACGGCGATGATTTCTCATTTGGAAGCGATGATTTTTGGCGCTCTGATTGTATTTTTCCTGATCGTCGAACCGCTTGGATTGGCCCGCTTGTGGCGGATCGGCAAAGAAAAGTTGCGTTTGTGGCCATTTCCCTACTAACTTCACCGAGAAGCGGCCCAGAATGGGCCGCGATACCTTAACGAGAGGAGGCAACACCATGAATCAGAAATTCAGTCTCCGAGCCGTCTTGCTGGGAGTCGCAGCGGCAGGCGCAGTGGCGGCCGCTACCGGTGCATTCGCCCAGGCGAACGAGCAGTTCATCCCGTCCCTGGTCTATCGAAGCGGCCCCTACGCTCCCAACGGCGTCCCCTTTGCAAACGGTTTGGCGGACTACTTGAACGTGGTGAATGAACGCGACGGCGGCATCAACGGCGTCAGGATCCTGTTCGAAGAATGCGAAACCGGTTATGCCACCGACCGCGGCGTGGAATGCTATGAGCGCCTGAAAGGCAAGGGGCCCACCGGCGCCGCCGTATTCAATCCGCTCTCCACCGGCATTACCTACGCACTCACGGAGAAAACCTACACCGACAAGATTCCCCTGATCACCATGGGCTACGGGCGCTCCGAGTCTGTTGACGGCAGGGTTTTCCCGTGGAATTTCCCGCTCCTCGGGACCTATTGGACGGCCGCCGACATTATCATCCAGCACATCGGCAATCTCAACGGCGGGCTGGACAAGCTCAAGGGCAAGAAAATCACGTTGGTCTATCACGACTCGCCTTATGGCAAGGAGCCGATCCCGCTGCTCAAGGAGCGCGCCAAGCGCCACGGCTTCGAGCTGCTCACGATCCCGGTCACCCACCCGGGCGTGGAGCAAAAGGCGGCATGGCTGCAGATCCGGCAGAACCGGCCCGATTACGTGCTGCTGTGGGGTTGGGGCGTGATGAACTCCACGGCAATCAAGGAAGCGGTCGCGGTCAACTATCCGCGCGACCACATGATCGGGGTATGGTGGGCCGGCGCCGAGCAGGACGTGCTTCCCGCGGGCGCGGATGCGAAGGGCTACAAATCGATTGCCCTGCAGCACTCCGCGGGTCAGGCCGCCGTGCACGCCGACATTCTCAAATACGTGTACGGCAAGGGCAAAGGCGCTGGGCTGAAAGAAGACGTGGGCCAGGTGCTTTACAACCGCGGCATGGTCAATGCCATGCTGGTGGTCGAATCCATCCGCACCGCCCAGGGAAAGTACGGCAAGAAGCCGCTAACCGGCGAGCAGGTGCGCTGGGGTATAGAGAACCTCAACCTGGATCAGAATCGCATCGCGCAGCTCGGCTTCGCCGGGTTCCTGCAGCCGCTCAAGGTGTCTTGCAACGACCATGAGGGCGTGCGCCATGGGCGCATCCACCAGTGGGACGGCAAGAACTGGAATTTCGTCTCCGACTGGATCGAGGGTGACAACAGCCTGCTTCGCCCGATGGTCGAAGAGGCAGCCAGGAAGTACGCTGCCGAGAAAGGCATCAAGCCCGAGTGCATGAAGGGCTGAACGAAAGTGAAGGGTGAAGGTGTGAATGAGTAAAGGGTTTCCCTCTCCCCCGTAGCCGGGGGAGAGGGCGGGGTGAGGGGGATCACGCATTCACCCCTCACGCATTCACCCTTCACGCATTCACTTTCCGATTCAGAATATGAACATGTCAGCACAAACTCAAGCCGCCCTCCTGACCGTCAACAACATCGAGGTCATCTACGATCACGTGATCCTGGTGTTGAAGGGCGTCTCGCTCGAGGTGCCGGAGGGCACGATCGTGGCCCTGCTCGGCGCCAATGGCGCGGGTAAGTCCACCACGCTCAAGTCAATCTCCAACCTGTTGCGCGCCGAGCGCGGCGAAGTTACCAAAGGTTCGGTGGAATTCGATGGCGAGAGAATCGATCAACGGAATCCCTCCGACGTCGTCAAGCGTGGCATCGTGCAGGTGATGGAGGGCCGCCACTGCTTCGCGCACCTCACGGTGGAGGAAAACCTGCTGACCGGCGCGTTTACCCACAAAGTGGGGCGCGCCCAGATCGCCGCAGACCTGGAAAAGGTGTACGGCTACTTCCCCCGTCTCAAGCAGCGCCGCGAGAGCCTTGCCGGCTATACCTCCGGCGGCGAACAGCAGATGACAGCGATCGGCCGCGCGCTGATGGCACGGCCGAGCATGATTCTTCTCGATGAACCCTCGATGGGGCTCGCGCCGCAGATCGTCGAAGAGATCTTCGAAATTGTGCGCGGCCTCAACGAGAAGGAAAAAGTGAGTTTCCTGCTGGCCGAACAGAACACCAACGTCGCGTTGCGCCACGCCGACTACGGCTACATCCTCGAAAACGGCCGCGTCGTGATGGACGGCCCGGCTGCGGATCTCGCCGATAACGAAGACGTAAAGGAGTTCTACCTCGGGCTTTCGACCTCCGGCCGCAAGAGCTTCCGCGATTCGAAGCATTACCGCCGCCGCAAGCGCTGGCTTGCTTGAGAGCGGTGAGGAGTCAGGGGTAAGGAGTGAGGGGTAAAAGCAAAAGGCGTGATTCGCCTCCGTTGCACTTCCTCACTCCTCACCCCTCACCCCTTACGCATTTTTCCGAATGGATTACTACGACGATCTGGAAACCCGGGAGCCGGAAGTGCGGGACAGAGCGCTGTTTGCCGCGCTGCCCGGACAGATCGCGCACGCCAGGGCAAATGCTCCCTACTTCGCGCGCCAACTGAAGGATGTCGAGCCGAACGAGGTGCGCGACCGCAAGGCGCTGGCGAAGCTGCCGGTCACGCGCAAGTCCGATCTGATCGCGCTGCAGAAAGAGGCGCCGCCGTTCTCCGGAATGACCGCGGTTGCGACCGGCGCGCTGGGCCGGGTGTTCTCCTCGCCGGGTCCGATTTACGACCCGCAGGGCGCCAGAGCCGATTTCTGGCGCATGGGCCGAGCGCTGTTCGCGGCCGGGTTTCGGCGCGGCGACCTGGTGCACAACACGTTCTCCTACCACTTCACGCCGGCAGGAATGATGATGGATCTGGGCGCGCAGGCAGTCGGCTGCGCGGTGTTTCCGGCCGGGATCGGGCAGACCGAACTGCAGGTCGCGGCGATTGCCGATCTGAAACCGGATGGTTACGCCGGCACGCCTTCGTTCCTGAAGATCGTCCTCGAGAAAGCCGACGAATTGAAGGCCGACGCCTCGAGCCTGAAGAAAGCGCTGGTGTCGGGCGAGGCCTTGCTGCCCCCGGTGCGCGAGTGGCTCAAGGCGCGAGGCATCGACGTGCGCCAATGCTACGGCACCGCGGATCTGGGGCTGATCGCCTACGAAACCGAACCGATGGGCGGACTGATCGTGGACGAAGGCGTCATCGTCGAGATCCTGCGCCCAGGCACCGGCGACCCTGTCGCCGAAGGCGAAGTCGGAGAAGTCGTGGTGACGACGTTGTGCACCGAGTATCCGCTGATCCGCTTCGCCACCGGCGATCTGTCCGCCGTGGCCGCCGGCATCAGTCCCTGCGGCCGCACCAACACGCGCATCAAGGGCTGGATGGGGCGCGCCGACCAGACTACGAAAGTAAAGGGCATGTTCGTGCATCCTTCGCAGGTTGCGCAGGTGGTGAAACGCCACACCGAAATCCTGAAGGCGCGGCTGGTGGTGGACCACGACGCCGACAAGAACGACCGCATGACGCTGCGCTGCGAAGTCCGCAGCCGGAACGATCTGCTGGCACAGGCCATCACCAACACGCTGCGCGAGGTGTGCAAACTGCGCGGACAGGTCGAGTTCGCCGAGACCGGCGCGCTGCCCAACGACGGCAAGGTCATCGAGGA
>JBOIFZ010000468.1:0-3717 GCA_050741735.1 Burkholderiales bacterium | reverse complement strand
GCGGGCGCGCCAGCCCGAAGAAAATCGTTCTGCACGTCGACAGTAATCAGCGACTACCAACGTAAGCGATGGCGTCGATCTCCACCAGAATGCCGGGCAACTGGCTACCGACGGTGGTGCGCGTCGGCTTGGGATCGGGGAAATAGCTCGCATACACGCGGTTGTAACGCTCGAACAGCGACATATCACGCAGATGTGCGCTGACCTTGACGACGTCAGCCATGCTCGCGCCCCCGGCTTCGAGGATGGCCTTGATGTTTTCCAGCACGCGCGCGGTCTGCTCCTCGATGGTGTCGCCGACGACCTTTCCGGTCTTAGGGTCGAGCGGGCCCTGGCCGGACACGAACACGAAGTCGCCGGCACGCAACCCCTGCGAGTAGGCGCCGACCGGCTGCGCGCCGGTGGTGGTCGAAATTCGTTGCTTCGCCATGGTTTTTCTCCTCTGTGAGTCCGCTGTTATCGGTGTTTACATCGTCTTCGTGAAATGACCGAGAAAGGCCGTCAGCCGCTCCGATTGCGGTTGCTCGAAGATCTGCCGCGGTGCGCCTTGCTCGACGATCACGCCTTTGTCCATGAAGACGATGCGATGCCCGACGCCCCGGGCAAAACGCATTTCGTGGGTGACGACCAGCATGGTCATGCCGCTGTGGGCGAGATCCTCCATCACGCCCAGCACCTCGCCGACCAGTTCCGGGTCGAGCGCCGAGGTCGCCTCGTCGAACAGCATCACTTTGGGTTCCATCGCGACCGCACGGGCAATCGCGACGCGCTGCTGTTGTCCGCCGGAAAGCTGCGCGGGATACGCCTGCAGTTTGTCCTCAAGTCCCACGCGTTCCAGCCATGAAGTTGCGCGCTCCTCCGCTTCGTGAGGCGGCAGTTTGCGAACCCGGGTAAGCCCGAGCATCACGTTCTCCAGTGCCGTCATGTGCGGGAACAGGTTGAAACTCTGGAAAACCATGCCGACGTCGGCGCGCATGCCGGCAATTACGCTGTCCGGCAGCCTGACGAGGCGGCCGCCGCTTTCCCGGTAGCCCACCAACTGGCCGTCCACGTGGATCCGGCCGCCCTGGTACTCCTCGAGGAAATTGATGCAGCGTAACAATGTCGTCTTGCCCGAACCGCTCGGACCGACGATGACTACCACCTCGCCTTTGGGAACCTCAAGATCCACGCCGCAGAGAATCTCCTGCGCGCCGAAGCGCTTGACGAGGCCCTGGATCACGACAACCTTCCCGGTCATGGGCATCCTGTTCTGATGTTGGTCTTCAGGTGTAGGCGTAGCGCTTTTCCAGACGCACGCCGATGGCAGAGATGGTGTAGTTGATCGCGAAGTAAAGCAATGCGGCCACCGCGTAGAACAACAGGGCTTCGCGCGTCCGGCCCACGATCTGCTGAATCGCCATCATCAGGTCGACTACGCTGACCAGCGACACCAGCGAGGAGGCCTTGACCACCTCGACCGCGGTATTGACCCACGCCGGAAGAATGCGGCCCAGCGCCTGCGGAAAAATCACATACCGCAGTCGCTGCGCGAAGTTAAGCCCGATCCCCTGGGCGGCGTCCATCTGGCCGGGCGGGATCGAGCCCACGCCGCCGCGAATCACCTCGGAAACATGTGCCCCGCAGAAAACACCGAGCGCGAGTATCCCGGCAACGATCGCCGAAACCTGCAGACCGAGGGCCGGAAAGCCGTAGAAGATCGCGAAGATCAGCACCAGCTGCGGAATGCCGCGCATGGTGTCGACGTAAATGCGCGCGATCAGGCGCAGCGGCCACGCGCCGTACAGCAGCGATAGCCCGCCCATGACTCCGATTAATGTGCCGAGCAGCAGCACCGCGACCGATACCTCGAGGGTGACCAGCAGTCCGCGCAAAATCAACGGCCCGCTCGCGATCACGACATCCATTGGCCGGCTCCCGTGTGTCTGAACATCCGCGAACCAGGCATCATCGAATCATGGCGAATCGCCGTTCCAGCAGCCGCAGCCCGCCGGCGATGGCGTAACACGTGGCGAGATACAGCAAGCCCACCACCAGATAGACCTCGATAACGCGCCAGGTATTGACGTTGATGCGGATGGCTCCGTAAGTCAGTTCGGGGACCGCGATTGCCGAAGCCAGCGACGTGTCCTTGAACAGCGATATGAAGGTGTTGCCCAGCGACGGCAGCACGATGCGGAACATGAGCGGGATGGTGACGAAGCGGATCCGTTGCCAACGGTTCAATCCGATCGCCTTGCCGGCCTCGATATGCCCTTTGCCGACAGCCTCGATGCCGGCACGGAAAATCTCTGTGAGATAGGCGCCGGAATAGATCGCCAGCGCAAAGACGAATGACCACAGATTGTCCAGCACGCTGATGCCGATCAACGGAAGGCCGAAGTAAACGAAGTAGATGAGCAGCAGCAGCGGAATGTTGCGCACGCCTTCGACATACCCGGCGACCAGCAGCCGTATCGGCCGCGGGCCGCCGGCGCGGCCGAAAGCGGCGACCAGACCCAGAAGGCTTCCGATCGCGAGCGCAAGCACAGCGATGCCGATGCCGAGCAACAGCCCCTTCAGCAGCAGGTCGAAGTTGTCGAAAACCGGGCGCCAGTTGAACTGGTACATCTTTTTCTTCGCCCTCTCCGCATCTTGATCTTTCCTCTCTCTCCACTTGTGGAGAGGGGCGAGGTGAGGCAGGGAGAGAGGGTTGGGGGGAAGAATTGCTCCAGGGGATATTTTAGTGTCTGACTCCGAATTCCACCGGAAAGCCCACCGGCGGCGGCGCCAGTGTGACGCCGAAGAACTTCTGAAAGGCCGCCGCATAGGTATCGAACTCGACGCCGGTCATCGCTTCGTGCAGCACGGTATTGACGAAGTTCAGCCAGATCGGATCGCCGGGGCGCACCGCGGCAGCGTAGGTCTGCGGCGACCAGCCGTAGTTGCCTGCCTTGTACTGGTCCGGGTTCTGGCGCACCAGCCAGCGTACCGTCGAATCGTCGATCGCGGCGGCGTCCACGCGGCCGGAATCGAGCGCCAGGATCGCGTTCGCAACCGAGTCGAACTGCAGCACTTCCGCTTCGGGTATCGCGGCGTGAACGATGCTCTCGGCATAGACGTTCTGCAAAATGGAGACCTTGACCTTCTTCCCCCATTTTGCGAGATCGAGCGCGCCGGCATGCGGGCTGTTCTTGCGCAACAGCGTTCCCACGCCCTCGCGATAGTACGGAATCGAAAAGTCCGCCAGTTGCGCACGCTGCGCGGTGACCGTCATGAACTGGAAGACGACATCGACCTGGTTGGTCTGCACGTTGGGGATGCGCGCATCGGATGCCTGGCGCACGAATTGCACCTTGGCCGGATCGTCGAACAGGCCTTTGGCGAGCAGGCGCGCCATTTCGATGTCGAAGCCCTGCAGGTTGCCCTGTTCGTCCTCGAAGTGCCACGGAGGGTTGGTGCTGCCGGTGCCCACGATCACCGTTCCGCGCTTGAGCACTTCGTTGAGTTTGCTTGCGCCGGGTCCGGAACCCGGGCCGGAACTGCTGCAACCGGCGGCGCCGAGCACCGCCATTCCGGCCCCCAGCTTCAGGGCCGACGATCTCAGGAACCCGCGTCGCGACGTTTGTTCAGACATAACTCCCCCGGAATAATTGTTGAATGATGGTGTCCTCCCGTTGCGGAGGCCAACGGATTTATAGACGACTTCGGATTGGATTTCCAGTGCCGTGCGTTGCG